>NZ_LZKY01000169.1:0-601 GCF_001673055.1 Mycobacterium sp. 1245801.1 | reverse complement strand
ACCGTCCGGGGTGATCGCGAACAGGTCGCTAGCGCGGCCGCTGGCGCCACCCGGGGCGAACTGTGCGGCGACCCGCTCGCGCTCCATCTCGTTCAGCCGCTCACGCGCCCGCTCGTCGAATCCAGCGATGATGCGCCGCTCGTCGTCGGTGATCGTCCACGAGCCCTCACTAATCGACCACAGCGGGTTGCCGGCGTTCTGCACATGAGCGGCCGGGCTGTCTGACATCTGCCAATCAACCAGCTCGTCGACCTCGTCCCGCTCGAGCGCGTCGATCGCCGCGATCACCGCGGCCTCCGGGTTGGCGCTCATAGCGGCGGGGCGTCCGGGTCGACGCGCAGGATCAGTGCGCGGAAGTCGCGTCCGCAGTCCAGGTCGCGCCAGACGCGGTAGTCGCCCTCTTCGCGGGGTCCGGCCAGCCTGTGACCGAGGATGTAGCGGTGCCAGAAGCGGAGCATGGGCGGTATTTGTTCCTCCTGAATGCGGGCGAAAGCAACTCCCGCGCGCCGGTGCGGGCTTACCCTCCAGCCTATGACCATGGTGAGGAAAGCTTTGGTGGCGTTGGTGGTGGCGTGTGGTGTCTGCGGGGCGACGTCAGGGT
>NZ_LZKY01000168.1:0-36170 GCF_001673055.1 Mycobacterium sp. 1245801.1 | reverse complement strand
GGGTCGGGCAGGCCCGTCACCGTCAGCGAGCTGGCCAGCGAGAGGGCCCCGATGCCGGCGGCGGTGCAGCCCGCCAGCACGGCCACCCCGGCCAGCACCGGCCACACCAGCGTGCGGCGCTGGGCGAAGGCCTCGGTCGAGGCCCTGCCAGCCGGCGGGGCGACGGTCATACGTCCAGGGTATGGGGCGGCCCCGACCGGCTACCGAGGCTGGCTGGCCAGAAGGTCCTGGCGGGCCTTGGCCTCGCGGGCCACGAACTGATCGCGCGCGATCCGCCCGGCGTAGTCGAGGTCGTGCAGGATGTCGCGCAGCTCATGCAGGAAGGCACGACGCCTTTCGGCCAGGTCAGGCGCGGCCGCGATCAGGTCCTGATCCTCGACGACCTGGCGCGCGGTGGCGAACAGCAGCGTCGAGACCGATTCGCTGCTGCGGATCCGGGTCTGCGCCACGTACTGTCGCCCGACGCCCAACGCCAAGTCGGTCAGTTCCTTGTGCCCGATGTCCGCAGGCGCGTCCCGCAACACATCGGCGACGATCTCGTAGGCCTCGAAGAACACCCGCAACATCGCGTCCGCCATCAACGGACGCTTGGCGAACAACAGCGCGTCGATCTCGTCGCCCCCGGCCGCGACGTGGGCTTCCCAATTGTCGTGCCAGGCCATCTCTTCGGCGATGTTGTCCCGGAATGTCGCCGAGTCGGCGAAATAGAAGTCGAACTTCAGCAGATGGCGCAGCCGCATCGCCTGGGCCCAGAACGCGGCCATGCGGTCGCCGTCGGCGTGGCGGGCGTGCGCCAGGGCGAGCTCAACGATCGAGGTCTCCAGAAAGGCGTGGATCACCGAGTTGCGGTAGAAGGCCGCGGCGTGCTGTTCTTCGGGCGCGATGCGCCACACCGGTTCCCGGCCGCCGTCGACCCGGGTGATGGGATGTCCGTTGGACAGTGCGTCGACCGCGGCGCGTACCCCGTCTTGCGTGCGCAGCCGCAACGCGCTGGTGGACATCGGATTGTGTTTGCGTTCTAGGTAATCCAGCGAATCCTGCAGGGTGTGGTGCAGCTGGCCGAGGGTCAGCGCCGCCCCGCGCGTGGTCAGCAGCAGCGCGCACACCAGACCCGTCGCCGTCACCGGCGTCGCCTGCAGTATCCGCCAGGCGACCTCGAATGACATCTTCTGCAGCGCAAGGCGTTTGGCGTCCGGATCCTCGGCCAGCGGGCCGTGCGGCGCGCCCAGGTAGTGGCGCATCGACACGGCTTCCGGGAAACGGACGTAGATCTTGCCGTAGTTGCGTTCACCCTGCGCCCGGATGAAGTTGTACAGCCAGCCCACACCTTCGGGTGTCTTCTCGCCGCCGCGGGCGTAGGCGGCGTACTCCGCGGTCTCGTGCAGCTGGTCGAAGCTGATCGAGACCGGTTGCAGCAGAATGTCTTCGCTGCGGCCATCGAGGTAGGCGTCGGCGACATAGGCCAGCAACCCCAGCTTGGGCGGCAACATCTTGCCGGTGCGCGAGCGGGTGCCCTCGATGGACCAGCTCAGGTTGAACCGCTTTTCGACGATGTAGCCGACGTATTCGCGCAGCACGTACTTGTAGAGCGCGTCGTTACCGATGTTGCGGCGGATGAAGATGACCCCGGAACGTCGCAGCAGCGGGCCCATGGCACCGAACGACAAGTTGATACCGGCGAACACGTGCACCGGCGGTAATCGGTTGTCCTGCATGGCGACCGGCACCACCGCGCCGTCGATGTAGGACCGGTGCGAAAACAACAACACCGCCGGGTGGGCTTCCAGGCCGACCCGCATCGCCGCGACCTGATACTCGTCGTAGTCGATCTCGGGGTCGAACCCGCGGCTGATCATCCTGCCGAGAACCCCGACGAGGTCGACCGATGCCCGGCTCCAGCCGGTAGCGAGTTCGTCGAGCATCTTTCCGGCTTCCTCGACGGTGGCGCCGGGAATTGTCGCCAGGCCGCGGCGAAACCGGTTGGAGGCCAAGATCTCTGGTTTAACCAGCCGCGGCGACTTGTACTGCGGTCCGAGGATCCGGTACTCGACGCGTTCCATCGCCAAGATCGCGCGGCGGATCACGAATTGGGCGAAGTCGTACCGGTCGTCTCCGACGGTGGTGTCGCGCCATTGCCGGCGCAGCTCGGCGACCGTCGCGGCTTCGCCGGCCACCACCCGTGCCCGCTGGGGCGCGGTGCGCACGATCCGTTCTTGCTGGCGCTGGTTGGGGTGGTACGGATCCCGGCCGGGCAGCAGGCCGGCCAGCTTGGCGACCCGGCCGCGATCCGGCTCCGGCAGCCAGAACACCCGCACCGGCACGATGGAACGGTCTTCCCGGGATTCGAGCTGTTCGGCCAGCGCCGTCATCACGTCCGGCGGCGCATCGAGCGCCGGCAGCTTGACCAGGTCGAAATTCGCGCCCGGGTGCCCGGCGCGTTGTTGCTCCATCCACGCCGTCACCAGGTCCATCTCGACCGGCGAGGTCATTGACGCCAATATCAGCGAGTCAGTCCCGGCAAGGATGGCGCTGGTATCCGCGGCCGGTTCGGTCACGGATGCCCTCGGTGCGGCGATTTCGGTGACTCGGCGTTGCCGAGCGCCGCCTTGGTCGCGGGCCGTTGCGCCTCGCCGTCTTTGCGGGCGGCCTCGGATTCATGCGGAGTTGCCTTGGGTGCCTTGGCTTTCGACGCGGCCTTCTTCGCCGGCGCCTTCTTTGCGGGTGCTTTCTTGGCGGGTGCCTTCTTGGCAGGCGCCTTCTTGGCGGGTGCCTTCTTGGCGGGTGCCTTCTTGGCAGGTGCCTTCTTGGCAGGTGCCTTCTTCGCCGGCGCGTTCTCGGCGGGTGCCTTCTTGGCGGGTGCCTTCTTCGCGGGTGCCTTGGCGGTCCGGCTCTGTGCCTTCTCGGCCGCCTTCTTCTCCGCGTACAGGTCGACCTCGGGCAGTTCGTCGACGGGCCAGTTGGCGAGCGTATCCAGGTAGAGCTGGCGCACTTCGGCGATGCGGTCCGGCAGCGCGTCAAGCGTCCAGTCCTGCACCGAGATCGGCGGGAAGACCGCGACGTCGACGGTGCCCGGGTTGATGACGGTCGAGTTCCGGGCGGCGACCAGCTCGGCGTTGCGAATCACGATCGGAACGATCGGGATGCCGGCGGCCATCGCGAGACGAAATGGACCCTTTTTGAAGGGGCCGACCTCGTTGGTGTCCAGCCGGGTGCCCTCCGGCGCCATCACAATGGAAAGTCCGTTCTTGGCCCGCTCCTCGACAATGCGCATCGTCTCCAGCGCGGAGGCCGAATCGTCTCGGTCGATGAAAACCCCGTCCAACGCTTTGCCGAGCAGGGCCATGATCGGGTTCTTCTGTAATTCCTTCTTGGCCACGGCAACCCAGTTGTCGTTGACCAGCGCACCCGCGATCACCGGATCCACCTGATTGCGGTGGTTGTAGATGAAAACGGCCGGACGTTGCGCGGTCAGATTTTCTCTCCCGACGACATTGAGGTGCACTCCCGTGGTCGCCAGCACGGTTTGGGAAAAAATGGAAGTAAAGAAATTGGCGCCCCGCCGCCGGCTACCGGTCAGCACGCCCATTGCCACTGCGCCCGCGCCGACGGGGACAATCGAGCCCAGTCCGGCAAGGGTACGCACCTGCCGTCGCAGGCCCACCGGACCTCGGCTGCTGAATCTCAGGATGGGCCAACCGCGGCGCTTGGCCACCGCCGCCATTTTCCCTTCGGGATTCGTCGGCCGGGGATTGCCGACCAGATACATCAGGGCGACGTCCTCGTCACCGTCGGCGTAGAAGTAACTGTCCTTGAGATCGATGCCGTGCTCGGCGGCAAAGCGTTGTACCGCAGCGGCTTTGCCGGGACCCCAGAGAATCGGCTTCTGGACGGACCCGGTGAGCAAGCCGTCCTCGGTGGTCTCGAACTTGTTGGTGAGCATGTTGGGGATGCCGAGGAACCGCGCGACGGGATTGACCTGGATGGTCAGCGCCGACGAACTGAGCACCACGGTGTGGCCGCGGGCCATGTGGGCGCGGACCAGCTCACGCATCTCCGGGTAGATCCGGGATTCGATGCGCTGGACGAACATTCGCTCGCCGATCTCTTCCAGGTCGTCGAGCAGTCGCCCGGTGAGCGCCTTGGCGGCCTTGCCGATGAGGTCCTCGAACTCGATACGACCGAGGGTGTGGCTCAAGCCGGCCTGCACCATACCGAGCAGTTCACTCACTCCCATGTCGCGGCGCAGCAGCCGCTCCTGGGTCAGGATGACCGCGGTGAATCCGGCGACCAGCGTGCCGTCCAAGTCGAAGAACGCGCCGATCTTCGGTCCTTCGGGGCTGGCCATGATCTCGGCCACCGAGCCGGGCAGCCGCAGGTCCGCTCCGGCCGTTTCGTCCTTGTCCCCCTGCTGCTTCGAGGTGCTCATGAGCCGGCCACCGATCGAGTGGACACCGCCGACTCGGTGAACGAGGCGGGCACCGCCTGCGGTGGCGGGTCGCCTCCCAGCGCCAGGATCTCGTCGAAACCCTCCAGCAGGCATTGGGCGAACAACGCCTCGTTTCGCACCGCGGCCCGGTCGTAGCGCACGGTGATGGTGCACCACCCGCCCCGCGAGATCAGCACCACCATCATCGCCACGCCGGGCAGCGGACCGATACCGTACTGCCGCAACACTTTTGCTCCGGCGATGTAGGTCTCGCCGGGATAGACCGGGACGTTGCTGGCCTGCACGTCGGAGCCGATCACCGACCCGGTGATGCCTTCGAGCACCGCGGTCGGCAGGACGCTGAGCACCGGCGCCAGCGAGCCGATGATGTTCATGGCGGGCTCGTCGCGGCGCTGCGTCATCTGGGCGCGAATCTTTTTCATCCGGGAGACGGGGTCCACGGTGCCGATCGGCGCCGCCAGGTTGACGCCCGTGAACCGGTTGCCGCCGGCCGTGTCCGCTTCGGCCCTCAGGTTGACCGGCACCGCCATCGGCAGCGTGCTGATCGGCACGCCGAACGCCTCGTGGTAGCGGCGCAGGGCGCCGCACAATCCGGCAAGGTAGGCATCGTTGATCGACCCGCCGCCGGCTTTCGCGGCCTTGTGCAGGTCGGCGAGCGGGATGTCGATCGCCTCGCTGCGGGTGGCCAGGCTGCGCCGCCGCAGCAGTGGCGACGGCTCGGCGGCCCGGTTGAGCACCCGCATGCCCGACATGGCGTACCCGACGATTCCCGAGACGGTGGCCGTCGGTTCCAGGACCGCCCGCCCGGCCGCCGATACCGCCCCGGACAGCGCGCTCATGACGCCGCCGACCACGGCGAACGGCAGGTGGTTAATGCCCTGGCGCATCAGGTCATTGGACGTCAGGTCCTGCGGCACGGGCAGCGGCAGCGTCGGCTTGGCCGGCGGATCGCGCTCGAGGTCATAGATTTCGGCGAACATCTGCACCCCGCCCACGCCGTCGGTGACGGCGTGGCTGACATGCAGCAGCGTTGCGGCCTTGCCGTCGGCCAGGCCCTCGACGAGGGTGGCCGTCCACAACGGTCGCGAAATGTCCATCGGCGACTGCAGGATGAGGTCGGCCAGATCGAATACCTCACGCGGCGTGCCCGGTTCGGAAACACGCACCCGGCGCACGTGAAAATCCAGGTTGAAGTCGGGATCGACCACCCAGCGCGGCGACGCCGTCGGCAGGGTCGGCACGACGACCTTTTGGCGCAACCGCAGCACCCGTCGGGACGCGCTTTCGAATCGGTTCCGGAACTGTTCCCATTCCGGCGTGGTGTCCAGCAGCTCCAAGGCCATGATCCCGGACCGGGTGCGGGGGTTTGCCTCTCCCCTGTGCAGTAGGTAGTCGACCGGCCCGAGTTCGTCGGACAACTTGATCGCCTCGACGGATTCAGTCATGGTCATCAGCTCGACGCGCCAACGTTGTCACCGTCGCTCAAGCCTCCTGCCTTTAGGACCACCGACCCGAATGGTCTACCCAACGCTAGTCGGGTTACCACGCTGGTGAAAGGAGCGGCGAGCACCGGGCCGCCGATTCAGCTGGCCTCCGGCCGACCCTCAGCTGGCCGAAGTGGCCGACAGCGGCAGCGAATCCAGCAGGGAGCTGACGCGCCGTCCGTACACGACACCGAGGAAATCGGCGACGGCGTCAGCGGCCAGCCGCGATCGGACCGTCGGCGTGATGTCGAAAGCGTGGTGGGCGTTGCCGAGTTCGGCGTGCGCCACCGTGGCAGCCCCGGCCGCGCGCAACGCCGCGCAGAAAGCGCGAGCCTGGCCGCTGGGCACCAACTCGTCCTTCTGGCCGTGCAACACGAAGAAGGGCGGCGCGTCGGCGTGCACGTAGGAGACGGGTGATGCCGCCGTGAAGCGCTCGGGCGCCTCGGCGTAGCGGGCCTTCATCACGAACTGTTCGAGGAACGGCAGCATCAGTGGGTGCATGTTGTCGAAGTCGGTGAAGTCGTAGACGCCGTAGTAGGGCGCTACCGCTTGCACGCTGGTGTCGGCCTCTTCGAAACCGGGCTGGGAGGCGGGGTCGTTCGGCGTCAGCGCCGCCAGGGAGGCCAGGTGCCCGCCCGCCGAGCCGCCGGTGATCGCGATGAAATCGGGGTCGCCGCCGTAGTCGGCGATGTTCTCCCGGACCCACGCGATCGCCCTTTTGACGTCGATGAGGTGTGCGGGGAAGGTGGCGCGCGGGCTCTTGCTGTAGTCGATCGAGACGCAGATCCAGCCGAGTTGGACCATTCGGCTCATCAGCGTGTAGGCCTGCGGACGCCGGCCGTTGAGCGCCCATGCCCCGCCCGGCACCTGGATCAGCACGGGTGCGCGGCAACCTGGCGCCAAGTCGTCGCGCCGCCAGATGTCCAGCAGGTTGTCGCGCGGGCTCGGACCGTAGGAGATGTCGGACGTCTGCGACGCATACCGGCGGTGCGGCCCGGGCCTGCCGAGCAGTCGACCGCGCGGGGCGCACAGCGCGCCGACGGCGGCGGGATGACATACCTGTTCGCGAAACTCGGGGCCGAACGACTCCTCGAGCGCGGCGGTGAGGGTTCGATCAGCCCGCTGGGCGGCCAGCGTCGTGCCTACCCGGCCGACGGACGGATGCGAGACGCGGGACAGCGCGTGGCCGGTCACCACGTGCGGAGGAAACTCCGTGAAAAGCCAGCCGGCGAAGCAGCCCAGCGCGAACGGCCCACCGCGCAGCACCAGGTTACCGAGTTGGTAGACATCCCGGGCTTCGGCTGCCAGCCGTGCCACCTGGGCCCCCGCCCACGAACACGGCGAGGTCTGCTTGCTGGCCACGCTCATTGCCACGTCACCTCTGGAACGTTATGCACACGCCTCGTTGCGGTTAACGGCCCATGACCGGCCGATGTTGTCCGTGTGTCGAGGGTCCCAACGATAACCGATAAACGCGGCGCGGTAAGGGTTTTCGCGCGCGTGGCGGCGGGGAATCGGGTCGGCAGGCGCGGTTGGATAGACTGACCTGCACATTGCCTCCGTAGCTCAGGTGGATAGAGCAAGGGCCTTCTAATCCCTAGGTCGCACGTTCGAGTCGTGCCGGGGGCACCGAGATTCGTGGTGACTTCGGTTATTGCCCGACGCGGCGCCGCAGGTCCACCGACGGCGGGGTCCGCGCGCCGCCCGGTCGGTGGGGCGACGATGTCCAGTCGCAGACCGGGCGCCTACCGGCTGGGAAATCAGTCCTGCTGACTACCTAACCGATTGGCGGCGGGCCGGCAAGTGAGACACCGAACGCCCCACCGACGGTGATCGATCACCTAAATCAACTGGTCGTGGTGCTAGACCTCGATCGTCTGACTGACGTAGTTCTCCCAGGTGGCCATTTGGGCCGCGTCGACGAGGAGGCTTTGGAAGTCCGGGTCAGCATTGAGGCTCTGCTGGACCTGGCCATATGTGGCCCAGTCCTGGGTAGTCGACATCAAGCCGATGGCGTTGGTGCCCTGACCTCCGATCATGTTGACCAGCGCGGTGACGTTCTCCGCGCCATGTTTGCGGGCAAGCCCGGTCGCTCGCTTCAGCTGCTTCTGAATGTCGTCCCAGGAGACCCCAGGGTTCGGATGGACGATCGTAGTAGCGACGATGGCCATGGCTGGACCTTTCGCTAGATGGGAAGAGAACGTTAATAGTCTCCGGCGCGTCGAAGTGAGCCGTCTAGAGTAGGCGGCTACTCCATTTCCGCGGGTGCGCGCAGGTTGCACCCTCACCCGGGGTTTCAACCGGCCGCGGCTGGGAACAGTGATTGATATTGGCAAACGCGGATAGCTGACCACGAGAGTCGGCCATTTGCATCGTTGAGCAGGGAAATTATCGAGGATGTTGGCTAGGGTCAATAAGAGTTCAGCAAGCATATTCAGGCAAAAACAACAGCTTATGGCTGCTTGCTTGAATCCGAATCATAAATACATTCAAGAATGTCCTGAATGCAATTCCATACACGAAACGCAGAACCAGGATGAGGAGTATTGCGCTGGTTGCAAACGCAACGGCGCAATGCCGGCAATGGCGGAGAAATAACTCGGTCGGACCTCAGGCCAGGTCCGTTGGGCGGTCGGCACGCTCCCCGACTGTCGAGGAAGCTCTCCGAATCATCGCGGGGATTGCGGACATCGCCGCTGATCGTTTGCAGCGTGAGAAACATTGCGCCATAGACCAATCGGTGAGCGCTTAAGCCGTCGGCCAAGAATTGCCTGGGGCACGCGAGTTTGCCGGCCGGCACGCCGGTCCGGGCATATGTCCCGCGTTAGCTGGGCCCTGATCGGACCGTGCCTTTCCGGCCCCGATATGTCAGCATTGGTGCGTGAACGCACGCCGATTAGCGCGTGTACTGGCCGCCACGGTGCTGACGGCTTGCTCGTCGCCGTTGTGTCCGCCGATCTCCGCGTCTGCCTCGCCCTGTCCGGACATCGAGGTCACGTTCGCCCGCGGCACCGCCGAGCCACCCGGTGTCGGCGGGGTCGGACAGGCGTTCATGGACTCGCTGCGCTCCCAGGTCCGGGGCCGGTCGCTCGGGGTGTATCCCGTCAACTACCCCGCGGATGGGGATTTCGCACCGTCGGCGTCGGCGGGCGCCGGCGACGCGCACGCCCACGTTCAGTCCATGGTGGCGAACTGTCCTAACACCAAACTGGTGCTCGGAGGCTATTCGCAGGGCGCGATGGTGATAGATCTGATCACCATCGCCCAGGCACCGATCGCGGGCTTGATCCCTCAGATATTGACGGCCGACGAGGCCGACCATGTTGCCGCCCTGGCCCTCTTCGGAAATCCGTCGGCCAGGTATCTGGGGGCGCCGGTGAGCGTGGTCAGCCCGTGGTACGGGGCGAAGGCCATTGACTTGTGCGCGCCCGGTGATCCGGTATGCACTCCGGGCGGCCCGCTGGCCCTGCCGTCACACGACGAGTTGTTCTCGGCGGCGGATCTGTCCTACCAAGGATCCGGAATGCCAAGCCAGGCAGCAACTTTCGTGGCCGGACGGCTCTGAGGTCGCCGAACTGGCCACCATGGTGACCGGCGCGTGCCGCACGGTCTTGAGCGACTTGCCGGACGTGAGAGCTGCGCTAATGGTGGCGCTCGTTCGTCTTTGCCGAGGCGCATCTCCAACCGGCGGGCGCTAGCAACGAAACCCGTTGCGCCCCATGTGCTATCGAGGCTACGACGCGGGCGCATACTGCCACACCGCCTCGTGATGTCCGAGCGACGCCGGGTCGCACGACCAGGTGAGGCCGGCGGCGTCATGCGTGGTGACATTCGGAACCGGACAGGGCCGGCCGGCCAGCGGTCGATCGAGGCTGGCAACACCGACCCCCAGGCCGATCAATCCGGCCGTCGCGACGGCGACCAGCATCAGCCGCACGTACCCGAGTCGGCGATCGCGCGTCCTCGCGTACGCCCGGTAGGCAGGCGCCCTGTAGCGCATGGTCCTGGAGCTCGCGGTCCGCATGAGGTGCTCCTTGCGTCGATGCCGATGGGGATTGCTCGTTCGAGCTGACATGAGCTTGGGCGCCGGCGCTTGGCGGATCCTCTACGCATCCTTGGCCGCGGAGTGCGCGTGGCGAGTCCAGCCGGTCAACCGCCGCCGGGCTCGATCATTGGTCGCGATCGCCGAAAGCGATAGCGCATGCGCTATCGGATTCGGGAATCACTTTATGGTCACCGGATGGTGCCTCCGGGGCCGAAGTGACCGCCGGGACGCAAGATGAATTGGTGCGGCACCCCGACGCAAGCCGCACGAAGCGCGATCTAATGACCTTTGCGATTGGCGCGCTGGCGCAGGTCACGGCGCATTTTGGCGATCGCGTTGATGGCCACGAACCCGCACGCGCAACCGCGGCAAATGGCAATCGGGTGAGGGTCCCATAGCGTCCGCGGACCCACAAAACTCGAAGTCGCTGTCAAAAGTTTGCGCTTTAATCGAACTGGGAACAGCGTGTCAAAACGAGCAGATGGCGCTTACGGGGAGATCATTACTTACAGCGTCTTCTCTTCGAGGGGTTGGCGAAATATGGCGTCGAATGACTGGCAGCCGGTAGTGCGCGTCGGGGAGCCGAGGTTCATAGCCGGCGTTGGCAATCGAATCAAAGTCGAAGTCAAAACTCGGGGTTGGCTAAGCCGCGACTGGCGCTGTTACTTCGGAACGCAAGTCTCGCAGCAACAACTTGATGCCCGGTATTCCTCCTATCCTTGTTGGGATGAAATCCAGCGGATCGAGGGTTCGTGCGCCGAGCACGATGCCGAGCGATACATCGAAATGATCGATGCCGCAATACATTACGCCAACACCAAGTTGCGTAGTGATGCGCTGCCGGTGGCCGTTATGCGCGGAGCGCGCACGGAACGGCGCGGGTGTGCGGTGCGGGAGCGCCAGGCCGAACTCGATGAGCTGGCGAAGAAGTTAGCGAAACCCGAGCTGTAACGCGGCCCGAGCAACGTCCGTGGCGCGGCAAGGGCGGCGCCCAGCTCCGACATCCGGCCCGTGAGCGGGCGCCCACCCCTTGTTTCACCAGGTCGACCCGGGCGTCGACCGGCGCGGGCGAAAAGCAGCAGATAATGTTTTGATAAACACAGCATTGCTTGTAGATTCCGATATCAGCTGCGGGCCCCGCAAACGTTTACGCCTTTGCGCCAGCGGTCGAATGCCCGCCTTTTCCTAACGGTTCTCGATATTCACGCTCGCACCGGCCGACTCGGGGTGCGGGGCGCGAAGTAGTCTTACCTCGCCCAAGACGCTGCCGCCGTTAAACCGGTGCGCCCAGGCGGATCCGCCACCAAGACCCGAAGCCGGAGGTGCCCGATGGCCCAGTCCGAACCGATCCTGTTCAACGTCACCAACCGGGTCGCGCTCATCACCGTCAACGATCCCGATCGGCGCAACGCGATCACCGCCGAGTCGTCGGGCCTGCTGCGAGAGGCGGTCGAGCGGGCCGAAGCCGATCCCGAGGTGCATGCCGTGGTGGTCACCGGGGCCGGCAAGGCGTTCTGCGCGGGCGCGGACCTCAGCGCCCTGGGCGCGGCGGGCGGCGGCGCCGCCGAGGCGGGCCTGCAGCAGCTTTACGACGGCTTCATGGCCGTCGGCGGTTGCCGGCTGCCCACCATTGCCGCCGTCAACGGCGCCGCGGTGGGCGCGGGTCTCAATCTGGCCCTGGCCGCCGACGTGCGCATCGCCGGACCCGCCGCGGTGTTCGACGCGCGATTCCAGAAGCTCGGTCTACACCCGGGCGGGGGCGCGACGTGGATGTTCCAGCGAGCCGTCGGCCCCCAGGTGGCGCGGGCCGCGCTGCTGTTCGGCATGCGCTTCGACGCCGACGCCGCCGTACAGCACGGCTTGGCGCTGAGCGTCGCCGACGATCCGGTAGCCGCGGCGCTGGAGCTGGCCGCCGGCCCGGCGGCGGCACCGCGCGACGTGGTGCTGGCGACCAAGGCCACCATGCGCGCCACCGTCAGCCCGGGATCGCTGGACAACGAGCAACACCAGCTGGCCATGCGCGCCGAGCTCGGCCCGCAGTCCTATTCCATCCAATCACCGGAATTCGCAAAGCGATTGGCCGCCGCGCAACGCCGGTAGGCCTCCCCCGCACGCGCGCAGATTGGGATCGGTAGCGCGGCGGACCGGCTGCACTTGCTGCGACGACGCCGACCGAAGTGGCGCCTGAGCAAAGGAATGCAGCGTGCACATCCACCACACCTTCACCCGGCTTGTCGCCGGGGCCCTGCTAACTAGTGGGCTCGCCACGGCGGGACTCGCGCTGACGGCGGGTACCGCGCAGGCCCGGCCGGCGCCGCCGCCGCAAGCGCATTGGTGCCCGAACCAGCCGTGGAACCCGGCCTGGGGCGAGAACAAGTACTGGAACCAATGTTGGGACACCGACAACCCTCCGCCGTACCCGCCCCCGCCGCCGTTTCATCAGCCGAACTTCAACTGTGGCCTGTTCTGGTGCCCCGTGCCGCCGCACTCGTGACCCGGCGCTCACAAGTCGAGCAACGCGGTCTCCGGTGCCTCGATCAGATCCCTTAGTTCGCAGACACATTGGGCGGCTTGCGCCCCGTCGGCGATGCGATGGTCGAACACACATGTCAACGACATCGTCGGGCGCACCACGATCTCGCCGCCCCGGACGACGGGCCGCGGCTTGATCGCTCCCATGCCGAGGATGGCGGCTTCGGGATGGTTGATCACCGGCACCCCGTCGTCCACACCCAGCGCCCCGAAGTTCGTCACGGTGAACGTCGAGCCGCGCAGCTCCCCCGGTCCCAGGCTGCCGGCACGCGCGCCGGCAATCAATTGGGCTGCCCTGCTTGCCAGTTCGCGGGTCGTCATCGTGTGGGCATCGGCGATCACCGGGACCAGCAATCCACGCTCGGTGGCCGCGGCGATGCCCAGGTGCACACGGTGCTCGACGCGCACCCGCGGTCCCTGCGGCGAGTCCACCCAGGTCGCATTCAACATCTCGTTGTGGCGCAACGCGATGACCAGCAAGCGCAGCGTCAGGACGAAGGGTGTGATGGTCTCCTGCTCCGCGCGGAACCGGTCGGACAGCCGCAGCAGCTCGGCGCAGTCGACCTCGACACCGACTTTCGCCGGTGGAATCTCCTTGTGCGACAGCGTCATTTTCTCCGCCATCCGGGCCTGCACACCCTGGACCGGCCGCACGTCGGCGCCATGGCCGTTCCCGCCGGCCGCCGCCAGCACGTCCTCCCGAGTGATGATGGCGCCCGCGCCACCCTGCACCGAGTTGAGATCCACCATCAGCTCTTTGGCCAGCTTGCGCACCGGAGGCGCGGCCAGCGGGCGGGTGGTGCGCCGGCTGATGTCGATGCCGGAGTCGGCGCCATAACCGACCAGCGTCGGTGGCGCCGTCTCGGCGGCCGGCGAATCGCCGCCCAGCGGCGCTGTGTCGATCCGCAGCAGCACCGCCCCGACGTTGAGGACATCGCCTTCGGCGCCGTTGCGTTCGACGATGCGACCCGCGTACGGGCTGGGGATCTCCACTTCGGCCTTGGCCGTCTCCACCGTGCACAGCACCTGGTTGAGCTCGACGTCCTCGCCCACCGCCACGTGCCACTGCGTCACGGTGATTTCTTCCAACCCCTCGCCGAGGTCGGGGACCCGAAACGACTTGACCCGCTCGTCGTTCATGGCTGCCCCAGCACGCGCTCGACGCAATCAAGCAGCCGGTCGGGTCCGGGCAGCCACCACTTCTCCAGCCGCGCCGGCGGGTACGGGGTGTCAAACCCGCACGCGCGCAACACCGGGGCCTCCAGCTCGTAGAACAACTCCTCCTGGATTCGGGCGGCCAGGCCGGCCCCGTACCCCAGGCTCCGGGGGCCCTCGTGCATCACCACGCAGCGTCCGGTCCGGTGGATCGACGCGGCGACGGTATCGAAGTCCAGTGGCACCAGCGAGCGCAGATCGATGACATCCAGGCTCCAACCGCGTTGCCGCTGAGCCTCTTCGGCTGCTCCGACGGCCGTGCCGACCAGGCTGCCGTACGTCACGACGGTCACGTCGGTACCCGGCCGGCGCACCATCGCCCGTCCGATCGGTGGTTCGGGCCGGGTGACGTCAACCAGCCCGCGACGCTGGTAGCGGCGCTTGGGCTCCAAGTACATGACCGGGTCCGGGCAGGTGATCGCGTGCCGCAGTAGCCAATACGCGTCGGCGGGGCTGGACGGTACTACCACCTTCAGGCCGGCGGTATGGGCCCAATACGACTCGGTCGAGTCCGAATGATGTTCGGCGGCACCGATTCCCCCGAACGAGGGGATGCGCACCGTCACCGGCATGTTGATTTCGCCGCGGGTGCGGGTGCGGTACTTGGCGAGGTGGCTGACCACCTGATCGAAGGCCGGGTAGGAGAACCCGTCGAACTGGATCTCGGGTACCGGCACGAAGCCGCGCAACGCCAGCCCCACCGCGATCCCGATGATGGCCGATTCGGCGAGGGGCGTGTCGAAGCAGCGTGCTTCGCCGAACGCCGCGGCCAGCCCCTCGGTGACCCGAAACACCCCGCCCTCGACCGAGACGTCTTCGCCGAACACCAGCACCCGATCGTCGGCGGCCATGGCGTCGTGCAGGGCGCGGTTGAGCGCCTGCACCATGGTCAGCGACTGCGCGCCCAGCACGACGTGTTCTACTGCCGCGGTGAGCGTCTCGTCGTGGCCGGCCGGGCGATCAGCGAGCTGAGTCATGGATGCCTCTCAATCGCTTCGGTCGAGTTCGGCCCGCAGCTGCTGGCGCTGTGCCTCTAGCCCCGGTGTGATCTCGGCGTACACCGAGGTGAACACCTCGTCGATGTCGAAGTCGGGCGCGTCGAACACCGCGTCGCGCAATTCGGCCCGCATCCGCTTGGCTCGGGCCGCGACGCGTTCCTCCAACCGGTCCGACCACAGACCTTGGCCCTGCAGGTAGCTGCGGTACCGCGCGATCGGTTCCAGCGCCGCCCAGCGATCCACTTCCTCTTGCGTCCGGTATCGACTCGGATCGTCGGATGTGGTGTGCGGGGCCAGGCGGTAGGTGACCGCCTCGATCAACGTCGGCCCACCGCCGGCCCGGGCTCGGGCGGCGGCCTCGGCCGTCACCGCGTAGCAGGCCAAAACGTCGTTGCCGTCCACCCGGATTCCGGGCATTCCGTAACCAATCGCCTTGTGCGCCAGCGAGGGTGCGGCGGTCTGTCGGGATATCGGCATCGAGATCGCCCACTGATTGTTCTGCACGAAGAACAGGCAAGGCGTGCCGAACACCGCCGCGAAGTTCAACGCCTCGTGCACGTCTCCCACGCTGGTGGCGCCGTCGCCGAGGAAGGCCACCGTCACCGAATCCTCGCCGAGGCGTTGGGCGGCCATGGCCGCGCCCACGGCGTGCAGGGTCTGGGTGCCGATCGGAATCGACAGGGGGGCACAGCATTTCTTGGTGAACTCGAGGCCGCCGTGCCACGTTCCGCGCCACGCCGCCCCCACATGCCCCGGCGGGATGCCGCGCACCAAAAACGCGCCGAGCTCCCGATATTGGGGGAACAACCAATCCGTCTTGCGCAGGCACGCCGTGGCGCCAACCTGAGCGGCTTCCTGACCGCGGCAGGACGCGAACAGCCCCAGCTCCCCCTGCCGCTTGAGGTTGACGAATTCGCCGTCCAGCTCGCGGGTGACCACCATCATCTCGTAGAGCCAGCTCAGCGTCTCCGCGGGAAGCTCACGGCTATAGCGGTGTTCGGGCGTCGGTGTGCCATCGGGAGCGACGAGTTGCACCGGTTCCAGCTCGACAGCCATCGGCACCGAAGACATTTGCGCCACACCGCCTCCCTCGCCGGGTGCCGCGAGCGGGAGTCGATCGCCAGCTACACGAAAGGCTTCGCTCGCCGCGACACTGACGTACCCACCATTATGCGCTCGAACGAGAAGAGACCGCGTTGATTGCGACGACGGCACAACGTGTCGCGCCTCGCCCACGCCGCGTTCGGGGAGCCGTCAGTCGGGGACGGACTCGCCCGCCCTGCGCAACGTCATGTGCGCGTGCTTGAGCACCGGCGAGTCGACCATCTGTCCCTCGAACGCGAAGACGCCGCGTTCGGACCGCGCCGCGGTCAGCACCCGCCGCGCCCAGTCCAGCCGCTCCTCGCTGGGGCGGTACGCCTCGCGCACCACCGGAATCTGGCTCGGGTGGATGCACACCGTTCCGGCGAAACCCAGCGCGACGGCGTCCTCGGCCTCGGCCCGCAGGCCATCGAGGTCACGGATGTCCAGGTGCACGGCGTCGAGCGCGACCCGACCGAAGGTGGACGCCGTGAGCAGGGCCGTCGACCGCACGTGGTGCGCGACGTCGCGGTAGGTGCCGTCGGCCTTGCGGCTGGAGCTACCGCCGAGCGTGGCGACCAGATCCTCGGCGCCCCACATCAGCGCGACGGTGCCCGGTGCCGCCGCGATTTCGGTGGCGAACACCGCACCGCGCGGCGTCTCCAGCAGCGCGATCACCTCGCGGGGCGCCAGCGCCGTCACCTGCGCGGCCGATTCCGTCTTGGACAGCATCACGGTGGTGTAGGCGGTGCCGGCCAGGGCTTCGAGATCCAGCGGGTATTCCGCGGTGCCGGCGGCGTTGACCCGCACTACGGTGCGCTCGGGATCCAGCGGCGTCTCCTGCAACGCCTTGCGCGCCGCGGGTTTATCCGCTTCGGCCACGCCGTCCTCAAGGTCGAGGATCACCACGTCGGCGGCAGCGGCGGCCTTGGCGAAACGCTCGGGACGGTCGGCCGGGCAGAACAACCAGCCGGGGCCGGCGGCTTGCAGGTTCACTTGACCTCCTGGCCGGCAGGGCGTTTCTGCACCAAGGTGGTGCGCACCGCCCGCGCGACGACCTCGCCGTCCTGGTTGCGTCCGGTGTGCTCGAGGGTGACGATGCCTTCGCCGGGCCGGCTCTTGGATTCCCGCTTGGCCGTGCAGACGGTTTCCGCGTAGAGGGTGTCGCCGTGGAAGACGGGCTTGGGGAAGGACACCTCGGAGAAGCCGAGGTTGGCCACGATGGTGCCAAGCGTCAGCTGCGACACCGACAGCCCCACCAGGGTGGACAGCGTGAACATGGAGTTCACCAGCCGCTCGCCGCGAAAGCCGGGTTGCTCGGCCGCCCAGGCCGCGTCCAGGTGCAGCGACTGGGTGTTCATGGTGAGCGTGGTGAACAAGACGTTGTCGGCCTCGGTGATCGTGCGGCCGGGCCGGTGCAGGTAGGTGGTGCCGATCTCGAACTCGTCAAACCACAAGCCCCGCTGGACAACTGATTTGGCCGGTTCGCTCATGACAGTCCCAGTGATCGCGCGATGAGCATCAGCTGCACTTCGGTAGTCCCTTCACCGATTTCGAGGATCTTGCTGTCGCGGTAGTGGCGGGCGACCGGATATTCGTTCATGAAGCCGTAGCCGCCGTGAATCTGCGTGGCATCGCGGGCGTTGTCCATCGCTGCTTCCGAGGCGATCATCTTCGCGATTGCCGCCTCCTTCTTGAAGGGCTTGCCCGCCAACATCTTTGCAGCAGCATCGTAGTAGGCCGTGCGGGCCACGTGGGCACGCGCCTCCATCCGGGCGATCTTGAAGCTGATCGCCTGGTAGGCGCCGATCGGCTGGCCGAACGCCTGGCGTTCCTTGGCATACTTGACGCTTTCGTCCACGCAGCCCTGCGCCGCCCCGGTTGCCAGCGCGGCGATCGCGATGCGGCCCTCGTCCAGGATCGACAGGAAGCCCGAGTAGCCGGTGCCCCGGGCACCCAGCAGGTTCTCCTGCGGGACGCGGGCGTCGTCAAAGCTCAACGGGTGGGTGTCCGACGCGTTCCAGCCGACCTTGCTGTACACCGGTTCGACCGTGAATCCCGGTGTGCCACTGGGCACGATGATCGAGGAGATTTCTTTCTTGCCGTTCGCATTGGTGCCGGTGACGGCGGTGACGGTGACCAGCGAGGTGATGTCGGTACCCGAGTTGGTGATGAATTGCTTGCTGCCGTTGATCACCCACTCGCCGTTGTCGAGCCGGGCGGTGGTGCGCGTTCCGCCGGCGTCCGAGCCGGCCCCGGGTTCGGTGAGCCCGAAGCCGGCCAGCGCCCGGCCGGCGGTCAGGTCCGGCAGCCACTTCTGCTTCTGCTCTTCGGTGCCGAACCGGTAGATGGGCATCGCGCCCAGGCTGGCGCCGGCCTCCAGGGTGATCGCCACCGACTGGTCGACCTTGCCGAGTTCCTCGAGCGCCAGCGACAGCGCGAAGTAGTCGCCGCCCATGCCGCCGTACTTCTCGGGGAACGGCAATCCGAACAGGCCCATCTCCCCCATCTTGGCGACGACCTCGTACGGGAAGCTGTGCTCCTCATCGTGTTTGGCCGATACCGGAGCGACGACGGTGCGCGCGAACTCCGCGACCGTGTCGCGCAGGTCCTGGTATTCCTTGGGTAGGGTCCCCGCGGTAATGGATGTGGTCATGACGCGTCCTCACTCGAATCGCTTGCCGCGCCGGATTCAGCGGGCACCAGCCGGGCCAGCACCTGGTCCACCGTCACCTGATCGCCGACGGAGACCAGCACCTCCACCTGTCCGGAAACCGGTGCGGCAAGCGAATGTTCCATTTTCATCGCCTCGACGACGACCACCACGTCGCCTTCGGAAACGTCGGTGCCCGAGGATGCCTGAACCGCGATCACGCTGCCGGGCATCGGGCTGACGATCTCGGCCCGCTGCGCGCCCGCGGCGCGATGGATCTTGTTCTCCTCGGCCTCACGCAGGTGCCAGATGCCACGCTCGTCGGCGATCCACAAGTGCCGGTCGGCTTCGGCCCAGTGGTATTCCCGGCGCAGCCCGTCCAGCGTAACGCTCATTCGCGATTGCTCGACTTGCGCTGCGGCGGAATATGTTTCACCGTCACCCACCCGAACACCGGCGGCCTCGGGTGGCCCCCACACCGACACCGTCTCGGTGCGTAGCGGGGTGCGCATGTCGGTGCGAACCGGTGCGGGCCTGCCGCCGACCCGCCAACCCGTCGGCGCCGCCCACGGATTACCCGCGAAGCGGCGAGCCCGCAACGCCAGCGCCGATTGCCGGTAAAGACCCGCCGCCGCGAGCACGTCATCGGGGGCCGGCACCGGAGCGAACTCGGCCAGCCGCTCATCGAGCAGCGCGGTATCAAGGTCACCGGCACGCACGCGTTCGTCGGCCAGCAGAAACCGCAGGAATTCGATGTTGGTCTGCACGCCCAGGATCGCGGTCCGGCTCAATGCCCGGTCGAGTTTCGTCAGCGCCTCGTCGCGGTCGGTCCCGTGGGCGATCACCTTGCTCAGCATCGGGTCGTAGTCACTGCCGACCAGCGTGCCCGCCCGCAGCGAAGAATCCACCCGCACACCGTCACCGGACGGCTCGAAGACCTGCAGCACCCGCCCGCCCGTCGGCAGGAATCCCCGTGCCGGATCTTCGGCATACACCCGGGCCTCGATCGCGTGCCCGCGCAATTCGACGTCGTCCTGGGCGAACGCCAGCTTCTCCCCGGCGGCGACCCGTAGCTGCCACTCGACCAGGTCCAGCCCGGTGACCGCCTCGGTCACCGGGTGCTCGACCTGCAGGCGGGTGTTCATCTCCATGAAGAAGAACTCGTCGGGCCGGGCCGCGGAGACGATGAATTCGACGGTGCCCGCACCGACGTAGTCGACGCTGCGCGCGGTGTTGCAGGCGGCCTCCCCGATGCGCGCCCGGGTCGCCTCGTCAAGCAACGGCGACGGCGCCTCCTCGATCACCTTCTGGTGGCGGCGCTGCAGGCTGCATTCGCGCTCGCCGAGGTGCACGATGTTGCCGTGCGTGTCGGCGAGCACCTGGACCTCGATGTGCCTGGGGCGCAACACGAATCGTTCGAGGAAGAGGGTGTCGTCTCCGAAGGACGAGGCGGCCTCGCGCCGCGCGCCCACCAGCGCCTCGCACAGCCTGCCCGGTTCTTCCACCAGGCGCATGCCCTTACCGCCGCCGCCCGCCGACGGTTTGATCAGCACCGGGTATCCGACCTCGTCCGCGGCCGCGACCAACTCGTCGTCGCTCAGGCCGGATTTGGCGACCCCGGGAACCACCGGGACGTCGAAGGCGGCGACCGCGTTCTTGGCGGTGATCTTGTCGCCCATCACCTGGATCGCCCGGGCCGGCGGCCCTAGGAAGACCACCCCGGCCCGCTCGCAGGCGGCGGCGAAATCGGCGTTCTCCGAGAGGAATCCGTAACCCGGATGGATCGCCTGAGATCCGGTACGGACGGCCGCCTCGACGACCCTGTCGATGTTCAGATAGCTCTCGCGCGCCGCCGCGGGGCCGAGTCGCACCGCCTCGTCGGCCTCGAGCACGTGGCGCGCGCCGTCGTCGGGATCGCTGTATACGGCGACCGAGCGGATGCCCAGTCGGCGCAGGGTGCGGATCACCCGAACCGCGATCTCGCCCCGGTTGGCCACCAAAACGGTTTCGAACACTGCACTCACATCCGGAAGACGCCGTAGGAGACGGGTTCCAGCGGCGCTTGCGCACACACCGAAAGGGCCAGCCCGACAAAGGTTCTGGTATCGGCGGGATCGATAATCCCGTCGTCCCACAGCCGGGCCGTGGAGTAGTAGGGGTTGCCCTGACTCTCGTATTGTTCGCGAATGGGCGCCTTGAACGCCTCTTCCTCGTCGGTCGACCACGGCTTGCCCGCCCCGGCGAGCTGCTCGCCGCGCACGGTGGCCAGCACCGACGCGGCCTGTTCGCCGCCCATCACCGAGATGCGGGCGTTGGGCCACATCCACAGGAAGCGTGGCGAATAGGCCCGGCCGCACATCGAATAGTTGCCCGCCCCATAGGAACCACCGATCACGACGGTCAGCTTGGGCACCCGCGCGCAGGCGACGGCGGTGACCATCTTGGCGCCGTGCTTGGCGATGCCGCCGGCCTCGTAATCGCGACCGACCATGAAGCCGGCGATGTTCTGCAAGAACAGCAGCGGGATCTTGCGCTTGTCGCACAGCTCGATGAAATGCGCGCCCTTCAAGGCGGATTCGCTGAACAGCACGCCGTTGTTGGCCACGATGCCCACCGGGTGGCCGTGGATGTGGGCAAACGCGGTCACCAGGGTCTTGCCGTAATTGGCCTTGAATTCGCTGAATTCGCCGCCGTCGACCAGCCGCACGATGACCTCGTGCACGTCGTAGGGCACGCGCGGGTCGGGCGGCACCACGTCGTAGAGCTCGGTCTGCACGCACCTGGGTGCGACCGGGGATCGCACCTCCCACGGGCTGGACCCGCGCGGGCCGAAGGTGGCCGCGATCGCACGCACGATCCGCAGGGCGTGTTCGTCGTCGTCGGCGAGGTGGTCGGTGACACCGGAAACGCGGGAATGCAGGTCACCACCACCGAGGTCTTCGGCCGACACGATCTCGCCGGTCGCCGCCTTGACCAAGGGTGGACCCCCCAAGAAGATCGTGCCCTGCTCGCGGACGATGACGGCCTCGTCGCTCATCGCGGGCACGTAGGCGCCGCCGGCCGTGCATGAACCGAGCACCGCGGCCACCTGTGGAATCTCCTTGGCGCTCATGGTCGCCTGGTTGTAGAAGATGCGACCGAAATGCTCGCGGTCGGGGAACACCTCGTCCTGCCGTGGCAAGAACGCACCCCCGGAGTCCACCAGGTAGATGCACGGGAGCCGATTCTGCAGCGCCACCTCTTGGGCGCGCAGATGCTTTTTTACCGTCATCGGGTAGTAGGTGCCGCCCTTGACCGTCGCGTCGTTGGCGACGATCACGCACTCCCGCTCCGAGACCCGGCCGATGCCGGTGATGATTCCCGCGCCCGGAGATTCGTCGCCGTACATGCCGTCCGCGGCCAGCGGGGAGAGCTCCAAGAAGGGGCTACCCGGGTCGAGCAGGCGGTCCACCCGTTCGCGAGGCAACAGCTTGCCGCGGCTGACGTGGCGTTCCCGCGCGCGCTCGTTACCGCCCAGCGCCGCCGCGGCCAGCTTGGCGTTCTGCTCGCCGACCAGCCGGCGGTGCTCGTCGGCGAACGACGCCTCGGCCTTCGCGGGCGAGGTCACCACGTTGTCCATCGCCGCAGCAGCCTCCTTGCCGTCGTGCGGTCAGGCAATTCTTGAGTTAATGCTCATTAACTCAAGGGGAGAATACCATCGTCGTCGTTGCCGGTCCAGAAACGATCGCACCAATCGGAAAACGCGAGTTAATCGCGAATAACTCGTGCTACGTTAGGGCCAGTTAACCAACGGAGGTTCGTCATGACAACGTCCGCCTCCGACGGTCAGGCGGGTGCCCCCGACGCTCCAAATCGCCGGAGTCAGTTGAAGTCTGACCGCCGCCTACAACTTCTGTCCGCCGCCGAGCGGTTGTTCGCCGAGCGCGGGTTCCTCGCGGTGCGGCTGGAAGACATCGGCGCCGCGGCCGGCGTCAGCGGTCCGGCGATCTACCGTCACTTCCCGAATAAGGAGTCGCTGCTCGTCGAATTGCTGGTGGGTATCAGCACCAGGCTGCTCGCCGGTGCGCGGCGGGTGCGGGCCGACAACGCCGATGCCACCGCCGTGCTGGACGGGTTGATCGACTTCCATCTGGACTTCGTGTTCGACGAACCCGACCTGATCCGCATCCAGGATCGCGACCTCGCGCATCTGCCCGAGGCGGCCGAAAAGCAGGTGCGCAAATCCCAGCGTCAGTACGTCGAGGTCTGGGTGGGGGTGCTGCGGGAGCTCAATCCCGAGCTGGCCGAGGCCGACGCTCGGCTGGCGGCGCACGCCGTGTTCGGTCTGCTGAATTCGACCCCGCACAGCATGAAGTCCTCGGACGCCTCGCGCAGCAAGACGGTCCGCACGGCGCGGTCGCGCACCGTCATGCGGGCGATGACGGTGGCCGCGCTCGCCGCCGGAAATCGGTGCCCCTGAACATCGCGCCGTAAGGTGACTCAGGGCTTTAACACTTCAGTACAGGTACCCTGCAAGCCATGAGGTGGACATGAACGATTCACGTCCCACCGAGCGGTTTAGCACGTCGCAGCCGGGGCCGCAGCAGCCGAGGTATTCGCCCTCCGCCGATCCCGCGTACGCCGACCAGACGCCGTACGGGCCGAGCTATGGCGGGACGACGTCATCACCGTGGGCGCCCAGTCCGAACGAGGCGAACACGACCAAGCGGCTGCCGGCCTACTGGCAGCAAGACCTGCCCCCGGCGAGCGAGCTGCCGCCCGGCATGGCTCCCCCGCCGCCCGACGCTCCGAAATCGTCGCGGTGGTTGTGGATCGGCGCCGGCGCGGCCGTGTTGCTGGCCGTCGCCTTGGTGATCGCGTTGGTGCTCGCGAACGACGCGATCAAGACCCAGACCGCGGTCCCGCCGTTGCCGGCGATGCCCGAGCCCAGCACGCCGACCACGACGACGTCGCCGCACCGGACCCCGTCGCTCATTCCGGCACCGATACCACCGACCAGCGTTCCCGCCCTGCCCCCCGAGACGACCGGGCCGGCGGCAATGCAGGATGTCGTCTACACCGTCTCGGGCGAGGGCCGCGCGATCAGCATCATGTACATCGACACCGGCGGCCTCATCCAGACCGAATTCAACGTGGCGCTGCCCTGGAGCAAAGAGGTCAGCCTGTCCAAGTCGGCCAATCACCCGGCCAACGTCACCATCGTCAACATCGGCCACAGCGTCACCTGCACGTTGACCGTCGACGGGGTGCAGGTCAGCAAGCGCGTCGGCGGCGGTCTGACGATCTGCGACGCCCGCGGCTAGCCGGCCGCGCCCGCTACGACGGCTCGGCCGCGGGTTGGGCGACCGCGGAGGCGCGCAGCGGGACCCGGACCGCCAGCATCGCCACCAGTCCGGCGACCAGCACCAGCGAAATCCCACCCAGGCCGGCCCGCACGGCGCCGAAGACGTCGACGAACACCGAGAACAGCCAGGGCGCGACGAACGCCACCGCCCGCCCGGTCATGGTGTAGAGGCCGAACGCGACGCCTTCCCGGCCGTGCTTGGCCATGTGCAGCAGCAGGGCGCGCGACGACGACTGCGACGGGCCGATGAACATGCACAGCAGCAGCCCGCACACCCAGAAGGCCACCGGGCCGGACAGCACCATCAGGGTCAGTCCCAGGACGATGATCGCGAGCAGTGAGGCCACGATGACGGGCTTCGACCCGACCCCGTGGTCGACGAACCCGCCCAGCACCGCCCCCACGGCGGCGACCACGCTGGCGGCCACCCCGAAGATCAGCACGTTGGCCTGGGAGATGCCGTACACGTTGACGCCGAGCACCGCCCCGAAAGCGAAGATCGCCGCCAGCCCATCGCGGAAGAGGGCGCTGGCGAACAGGAAGTACACCAGGTTGCGGTCGCGCTTCCACTCCCCGCTGACCTCGGTCCACAACTTTCGATAGCCGCCCAGCATGCTGGTCGGCTGATACTCCTCCGAGGACGCGGTGAGCCGCTGCGCGACGAACAGCAGGGGCAGCGCCAACACCGCGAACCAGATCGCGGCCACCACCATCGCCTCGCGGACGTAAAGCCCGTCCCGCAAGGGAACTCGCAGCAGACCGCGCGTCGCGTCAGGACCGCCGCCGGACCCGGAGATGAACCCGGTGTAGATCACCAGCAGCAGCAGAACGCTTCCGACATAACCTGACGCCCAGCCGAACCCGGATATCCGCCCGGCAGTCTGCGGCGTCGAAAGCTGACGCAGCATGGCGTTGTACGGGACGCTGGCCAAATCGCCGCACGCCGCCGTCGCCCCCAGCAGCACCAGGCCCGCCCACAGGTAGCCGGGACGGTCGCGGATGAAGAACATCGCACCGGTCAGCGTCACCGCTGTGGCGGTCAGCACACTGAGCGCTACCCGCCTGCGGTGCGGGGATTCCACCCACACGCCGACGGCCGGCGCGAGCACGGCGACCGTCAGCCCGGCGATGGCCGCCGCGCGGCCCAACCAGCTCGCCGGGGTGGTGGTACCGGGTATCCCCACCCCAACGCTGCTGGTCAGATAGACGGAGAAGACGAAGGTCGCCACGATCGCGTTGAGGCCGGTCGAACCGCAGTCCCAGAGCGCCCAGGCCAGCACGCGCGATCGCGCGGGCGTGGCGGGATGCGACTCCGGCTGGCTCATGCCCGGCACTCTATAGGCGCCCGCGATCGCCCGCGGGCCGCGTTGCGCCCGCTGTCTACGATTGGCGCATGCCGTTACCCGCCCCAAGCGCCGAGGCGCGCGCCGTTGTCACCGGAGCTTCGCAGAACATCGGTGAGGCACTCGCCACCGAACTCGCCGCACGCGGACACCACCTGATCGTCACCGCACGTCGCGAAGACCTGCTCAAGGACCTGGCCGCCCGGTTGACCGGCAAGTACGGCGTCACCGTCGACGTGCGCCCCGCCGACCTGGCCGACCCGGGCGAACGGGCGAAGCTGTGCGACGAGCTGGCCGCCCGCCCCATCTCGATCCTGTGCGCCAACGCGGGCACCGCGACCTTCGGTCCGGTCGCCACGCTCGATCCGGCCGGCGAGAAGGCGCAACTGCAGCTGAATGTCCTTGGGGTGCATGACCTTACGCTGGCCGTGCTGCCGGGAATGGTCGAGCGGAAGTCCGGCGGCATCCTCATTTCCGGTTCGGCGGCTGGTAATTCGCCGATCCCCTACAACGCCACCTATGCGGCGACCAAGGCGTTCGCGAACACCTTCAGCGAATCGCTGCGCGGTGAGCTGCGCGGGTCCGGCGTCAACGTGACCCTGCTGGCGCCGGGCCCGGTGCGGACCGATCTGCCCGACGACACCGAGGCCTCGATCGTCGAGCGGCTGGTGCCGGACTTTCTGTGGATCTCGACCGAGCACACCGCGCGCGTGTCGCTGGATGCGTTGGCGCGCAACAAGATGCGCGTCGTCCCGGGTCTGACGTCAAAGGCCATGTCGGTGGCCAGCGGGTACGGCCCGCGCGCCATCGTGGCGCCCATCGTTGGCGCGTTCTACAAGAAGCTCGGCGGCGGATAGTTCCGGCGGCGGCGTAGCGGCGTCGTAGCGGCGGCGGCTCCCTGGGCGTAACGGAGCGGCGATTATCAGCCCGATTTTTCGCCGTGGCGTTACGGGCGCGACGAACGGCCAGCGCTACTTCCGGCGGCGGCGCCCGGTGCCGAAGATGTTTTTCACCACTTCACGTATCGCGGTGTTGATGCCGCTTTTCACCGTCGGGTTCTGCAGCACTTCCTCCCACATCGAGGGACCCTTTGGCCCCGCCGGCTCCGCCGGCTCCGGCATCGGCGGGACCGCCTCATTCGAGGGGACCGGCGGGTAGTCCGACTGGGTTTGCGGCGCCCGCGACGGGGCCCGAGCCGGCGGGCTGGCCTGCGGCTGCGCCGGTTGAGGCTTGGTCTCGCCGTAGGTGGCCTGCAGCGCACTGTTTTTCGCCGCCGACTGGATCGCGTCGTTGCCGATCGAGGCCATCAACGAGCGGGGCACTCGCATGCGGGTCCACGCGACCGGCGTCGGCGCACCCTTCTCGGACAGCACGGTCACCACCGCCTCGCCGATCCCCAGCGACGTCAACGCCGATTCCAGGTCGTAGACATCGGTTTTCGGGTAGGTCCGGACGGTCCTGCTCAGCGCCTTCTGGTCGTCGGGCGTGAACGCGCGCAACGCGTGCTGAATGCGCGCGCCCAACTGGGAGAGGATGTCGTTGGGAATGTCGGTGGGCAACTGGGTGCAGAAGAACACCCCGACGCCCTTCGACCGGATCAGCTTCACGGTCTGCTCGACCTGCTCGAGAAACGCCTTGGACGCGTCGGCGAACAACAGGTGCGCCTCGTCGAAGAAGAAGACCAGCTTCGGCTTGTCCACGTCGCCGACCTCGTCCAACACCGTGAACAGGTCGGCCAGCAGCCACATCAGGAAGGTCGAGAAGATGACCGGGCGCAACGACTGACCGCCGAACTCCAGCAGCGAAATGATGCCGCGGCCCTCCTGAACGCGTAGCAGATCCCGCGGGTCGAGCTTCGGCTCGCCAAAGAACGTGTCGCCGCCCTCGCCCTCGAGGTTCACCAGTGCCCGCAGGATCACCCCGGCCGTCGTCGACGACACTCCGCCAAGGGATTTCAGGTCTTCCTTGCCGGCATCGCTGGTCAGGTGGGTGATGACATCACGCAGCTGGTTCAGGGTCACCAGGGTGCTGTTGTTCTCCTTGGCCCAGTGGAAGATCAGCCCCAGCGTGGACTCCTGAGTGGCGTTGAGCCCCAGCACCTTTGACAACAGCACGGGACCGAAGCTGGCCACCGTGGCCCGGATCGGCACACCGACCCCATCGGTGCCCAGCGACAAGAACTCGACCGGAAAACCGGTCGGCTCCCAGTCGTCGCCGGTGTCTTTGGCCCGCGCGGCCGTCTTGTCGTCGCCCTTGCCGGGCTGGGCAAGCCCGGACAGGTCGCCCTTCACATCGGCCATCAGCACGGGAACACCCGCGGCGCTGAGCTGCTCGGCGATCAGTTGCAGCGTCTTGGTCTTGCCGGTGCCGGTGGCGCCGGCCACCAGGCCGTGCCTGTTGATGGTGGCCAGCGGGATACGGATCTGTGCCGTCGGATCGGCCGCCCCGTCGATGACGACCGTGCCCAATTCGAGTGCCTGGCCACCGACGGCGTAGCCCTCGGCGATCCGCGTCGCGGCCGTGGCCGCTGAATCGGTGCTCATCGTGCTGCGCCCCTCTTCCCCGGTGATTCGGCATGCAGTTCGACAACGCTCACCCTACTTCTCCAGTTGAGACGCGGGCGAGGACCGGCGCGGGCGTCACCTGCGCGTAGTGCACTGGGTGGCGACCCGCAGCGCCCGGCTCCGCCGCGCTTGCGATCGCCACTGGTCCGACGGTGGCGACCCGCAGCGCCCGGCTCCGCCGCACTTGCGATCGCCACTAGTCCGATGGTGGCGACCCGCAGCGCCCGGCTCCGCCGCGCTTGCGATCGCCACTAGTCTGAGCGCTGTGCGAGACGAACTGGTGTGGATCGACTGCGAGATGACCGGGCTTGATCTGGGCTCGGACAAGCTGATTGAGATCGCGGCGCTGGTGACCGACGCCGATCTGAACGTTCTCGGCGACGGGGTCGACGTGGTGATCCATGCCGACGACGCCGCGCTCGCGGCGATGGGCGACGTGGTCAGCGAAATGCACTCGCGCTCGGGGCTCACCGACGAAGTGCGGGCCTCGACCGTCGACCTGGCGACCGCCGAGGCGATGGTGCTCGACTACATCGGCGAACACGTCAAGCAACCCAAGACGGCGCCGCTGGCCGGAAACTCCATCGCCACCGATCGCGCCTTCATCGTGCGCGACATGCCCGCCCTGGACGCCTACCTGCACTACCGCATGATCGATGTGAGTTCGATCAAAGAGCTCTGCCGCCGCTGGTATCCGCGGATCTACTTCGGTCAGCCGGTAAAAGGCCTGGCCCATCGCGCTTTGGCCGACATCCACGAGTCCATCCGCGAGCTGCAGTTCTACCGCCAGGCCGCGTTCGTCGCGCCGCCGGGCCCGTCTACCAGCGAAATCGAGGCGATCGTCGCCGCCCTCGATGGCGGAAAAGACGCACCGGGACCAAACGATTCGGCCTCCGCGCCGCCGACCGGCTAGTATCGACGTCGCCGCTCGTTGACCGACATCGTGCGCAGGTCGGCTTGCGGCCGTGGTGGGTGTAGTTCAGTTGGTAGAGCGTCAGGTTGTGATCCTGAATGTCGCGGGTTCGAGTCCCGTCACTCACCCCACAGGTCAGGGAGCATCACCGCTCCCTGACCTTTTATGGTGTTACCGACTCGGCGCGATGCCGATGCACCCGTGAGTGGAAGGTAGTGACGAGACAACGCCCCGCCCCGCCCCGACCCCGGCGCCTGCGCCCGGGGGCAGCGGCCGTCGTGGGGGTCGCGCTGTTCCTCGCGGGTTGTGGCGGGTCGAGTCACACCACGACGACGGTGATGTCGACACTGCCACCAGAAACCAAGACGGTGACCAAGACCGTCGCCCCGCCACCCCCGCCGGGGCCCAAGACATCGATCGAGAACAACGGCACCTACATCGTCAACAAGGACATCGCGGCGGGCACCTACCGCAGCGATGGCGCCAAGTCCGGGTGCTATTGGGCGAGGCTGCGCAGCTTCGATACCAACGACATCATCGACAACAACGTCGGCGACGGCCCCCAGGTGGTCCGGATCCTGCCGACCGATACCGCGTTCATGACTCGAAGCTGCGGGAGCTGGCACAAGATCGACTGACCGCTACGTCAGGTGTTGGCGTTGCCCGCCTTCCACTGCGGCCACGGGATGTTCCAGTCGCCCAGCCCCTCGATCCCGGGCAGCGTCGGCCCGACCGTGTGCACCACCTCGACGATGTCACCGCTCTTGCTGTGGTCGTAGAACCACTCGGCGTTGCTGGGACTCACGTTCAGGCAGCCGTGGCTGGTGTTGGTGTGCCCCTGCGCGCCCACCGACCATGGCGCGGAATGGACGAAAACGCCGCTGTAGGACATCTGCGTGGCCCAGTCGACTTCGGTGCGGTATCCGTTGGGCGAATTGACCGGAACCCCGTAGGTCGAGGAGTCCATGATGATGTGCTTGAACCGGGCGCCAATGATGTAGACGCCGTTGGCCGTTGGGGTGCTGTCCTTGCCCATCGACGTCGGCATGGTCTTGACAACATCGCCGTTGACCCGCACGGTCACCGTCTTGGTGGTGTCGTCGGCCGTCGAGATCACCTCGTCACCGATGGTGAAGTGCGTCTTGACGTTGTCCTCGCCGAACATCCCGTCGCCCAGGTCCACCCCGTAGGTGTTGACCGCCACGTCGATGGTGGTCCCTGACTTCCAGAAATGTTCTGGGCGCCAACGCACTTCGCGGTTGTTCAGCCAATAGAACGCGCCCTCGACCGGAGGGTTAGTGGTGATGTTGATGGCCTTCTGGGCCGCCGCCCGGTTGGCGATGTTCTCGTCGAAGCGGATCGCCACCGGCTCACCGATGCCCACCACCTCGCCGTCGGCCGGGCTGACGTAGGGCATGGTCAGGTGGGCGGGTGAACTGGTCTCGAACGACATCTGCTTGCTGGCCGCGCCGCCTAGGCCGGTTGCCTTCACGGTCAACGTGTAACGCCGGTTGTAGCCGAGCTGCTCGGTGGTCGACCACCGCAGGCCGTCGGGACTCAGCTGCCCGCTGATCGACCTGCCGTTCTCGTTGACCATGCTGACCGAGGCGAGCACGCCGTCGGCAACGCTCACCGTGACGGGCGCATCCACCGTCACACCGACGGCGCCGTCGGTCACCGAGGCGGTGAGCTTCGGGACCAGCAGGTCGGCCAGCGGGGTGCCCTTGTCGAAGATGACCTTCGCCGGTGCCGCCGCGTGGTTGCCATCGCAGGCGGCGGTGAGCACAGCAATCGGAACGATGGCAGCCACCAGCCATGATCGGCGTTTCCGCAAATGCGCCATCCAGTGACCTTCCATTCAATTCTCCAGATGGTCACCGCTGACCAGCGAGGTAGCTGCAGGCATTCTAATGGCATCTGCCGACGCTCCCGTGCCAGCTGAGCCGGGGCGTCCGTTCGGTGTCATCGCCGCAATGAAATCGTCATTTCCGGCGCGGCCAACAGCCAGCGGCACCGACTACGCCGGCAAGTTGGACTCTTCGTGCAGTTCGGCGTCGCCCCTGTCGCGGGCGCTGACGGCCTCGACGCGCGCGAGCTTGATGATGGCCGCGATCATCACCAGCGCCGCTGCCGTCAGGGCGATCATGCCGGGTCGACCGGTCTCAAGCGTCTCGCCGAGGACGACGACGCCCAGCACCGCCGCGACGACGGGCTGCGACACCTGCAGCGTGGGCATGGACGCGGTCAGCGGCCCGGCGCGAAACGCCGCCTGGCTCCACACCACGCCGCCCAGGGCGACAAGGATGCAGGCGTAGAGCTCCGGGGCGCGCATCACCGCGGCTGGCCCCTCGCCGAGCCGAGCGACGACCTCCTTGGTGAGCGCCGCAAAGGTGCCCCACAACGCCCCGGACACGAAGGCGAACAACATGGCGGCCACCGCGCCGCCCCGAATGCGGCCGGCCACCACACAGCCGATCAGGAGCGGCCCCAACACGATGGCCACCACCGCCCAGGTGCGAAGCGATGCGCCGCTATGGCCGGCTTGCGGATTGCCGACGACGACCACCACCGTCACCGCGGCGGTCAACAACGCGGCCCACACCCACTCGCCTGCGGTGACGGCCCGGTGCGACAGCCTGGCGTTGAGGGGCAGCGCGAAGAGCACCGAAAACATCAGCAGCGCCTGGACCAGCAGCACCGAACCCTCGCCCAGGGCCGCGACTTGCAACGCAATGCTCGCCGCCAAGAGCAGCGTGCCCCACCACCAGCGTTGGCTGCGAAGCAAATTGGCGAACAATTCGACGGAGCCTACCGCCCGGTCGGTGATCCGCTGGGCCGTGCGTTGCTGCAACACGTCGCCCGTGGCAATGCATAATGCGGAACTCAACGCGAGGAGAGCGGCGATCAGTGTGTGCGACATGAAAATCTCCGTGGGTGTCCGGCGTTTCGGACTTCGCGGTAGTGGAAAACCATTGGTGCGCAATGCATGTTCGCGGGTCAGGTGCGCTCGGCGGCGGCCCTGTCAGTCCACCTTCTGGTCAATGACCGGCCCCCGTTCGGAGCGTCGCGGGCCCAGCGGCCCCGCCCCACCGCGACCTCGCCCTCTTCACCGGTTGCGGACCGTTCCCGCAGCCACACCATCGGCCGCGGAGCCCACCAGGTCCAGCGGCCCAGCAGGTGAATGAAGGCCGGTACCAAGACCATTCGGACCAGGGTGGCATCGACGAGGACGCCGAGCGTGAGGCCCAGGCCCAGCATGCGCATGAACGACACGTGCGCGGGGATCAAGGCGGCGAACGAGATCGACATGACCACAGCGGCGGTGGTGACCACCCGGCCGATCCCGGCGATACCCAGCGCCGTGCTCTCGTCGGTGGCGGCGCGCGCCTCGGCGGCCGTCGGCGGCGTCTCCCGGATGGCCTGCGAGGCCAGCCAGTATTCGTGGATGCGCGAAACCAGGAACACCTCGTAATCCATGGCCAGCCCAAAGGCGATGCAGAACAACAACACCGGGATGTTGGCGTTCAACGTCCCGTTGGGTGTGGTGCCCAGCGCGCCCAGGTGGCCGTCCTGGAAGATCCACACCATCGCGCCGAACGCCGCGGTCAGTGACAGCACGTTGCACACCAGCGCCTGCAGCGGCAGCACCGCGCTGCCGGTCAGCAGGAAGAGTAGGGCAAAGGTGATCAGGGCAATCAGCCCGAACACCAGCGGCAGTCGCTTGGTGATGGCGTCGACACTGTCGCGGTTGATCTGCGCCAGACCGGTCACCAGCACCGAGTGGCCGGCCGGCCCAGCGACCTGATGCAGTCGGTCGAGTTGCGTGTTCGAAGCCTTCGAATACAGCGGCGCAGTGCTCGACACCGTCAGAAACGCTGCGCCGTTGGCCATGCCGGTGGCCTCGGCGGGCGGCGCCACCCGTTTCCCGCCCACGAACGTGCCGGCCGGCGCGCTGACCGCGGAGACGTCGGCCACCCGGGACAGCTCGGCGGCGTAGCGCTCCAGGTCGGCGGGGGTCATGCCGCGAACGTCGGGGACGACGACGGAGACCCCGGTGCCTAGCCCGTTAGCGAAATCGTTGTCCAACATGTCGGCAACCTGGCGCGCAGACGCCCCTTTGGGCAGCACCCGTTCGTCAGGGAAACCCCACTTCACCCCGAGGAACGGCGCACCGAGCAACAGCAGCAACACCACGACACTCAGACCGACCGACATGGCGTGGCGCAACACGTAGCGCGTCGACCGGTACCAGAACTGTGTCTCGAGCGGCTGGTGCGCGTGATCGCGGAACGGCCGCTGCCCGTGCAGCACGCGATGCATCACCCGACGGGCGTTCAGCGAGTCCAACCGCGGCCCCAGCAGCACGATCGCGGCCGGCGTCACCACGACAGCGGCGAGTGCCACGATGATCGCCGTGACCACGATCGTGTAGGCCGACGACTTGAGGAAGTACATCGGGAACAGCGCCATCACCGCCATTGACAGCCCGACGGTGGTGGCCGAGAACAGAACGGTTCGGCCGGCGGTGGCCATGGTCCGAAACAACGCCTGATCCCGGTCCTCGGTTCGGGCCAGCTCCTCGCGATAGCGAGTGATGATCAACAGGTTGTAGTCGATCGCCAGGGCCAGACCCATCGCAATGCTCAGGTCCAGCGCATACGTCGACACGTCGGTGACGTAGGTGATCAGTCGCAGCACCGACATGGTGCCGACGATGGCCAATGCGCCCAACACGATCGGCAGCGTCGCCGCCACCACACCGCCAAGCACCCACACCAGCACCGCGAAGCTCAACGGAATCGCGATCGACTCCATCAGCATCAGGTCGCGCTGGTTCTGCTGATTGATCTGGGCGTACGCCACGGCCATCCCACCGGCGCGAACGGTGACGCCGTCCCGGTCGTGGACCACCTCACGCATGAGCGCGCTGGCGTACTCCTGGGCCTTGTTCTCCCCGCCTCTCAAGTCGGCCACGATCATCCCGGACTTGTTGTCCTTGCTGACCAGCTGGGCCGCGGTCTGGGGCGGCGAGGTCCACGCCGAAGAAACGTCGATGACCCAAGGCGATCGTTTCAGGTGGTCGACGATGTCGGTGGCCACCTGGCGCGCTTTGTCGCTGCGGGCGCCCGCGGGCGCGGTCAGCGCGATCAGCATCTTCTGCTCGGTTTGACCGAACTTGTCCCTGAGCAGTTCGGTCGCCCGCGCCGATTCCGAGGTCGGGTCCTGGAATCCGCCGGCCGACAGCCTGTTTACCACCGGAATCCCGAAGATCCCGCAGACCACCAGGACGAAAACGGCGGCCGCGATGATGCGTCTGGGCGCCGCGATGGCAAGTCGAGCGATTCCTCGCAGCACTGGCGTCCTTTCTTTTCCGGCGCCTCCGGCCTAGCTCTATACCCATACAGGGACCGTTTGACGCCCCCTCGGCACTCATTTCCGCCGATGCGTCGGAGACGCACGCGTGGCTTATGTAACAGTAAGACGGCCGCGTTAGCGCAATTGATTCCGTCACACCGGTGATCCGCCTTACACCCCTGCTCCTACTATGACGGCTTGTGGGCGGCGTCACCAACGTCGTTGCGACGTTTCACCACCCGGGACTCGGGTACCGAAGAAGGGCGGCATTCCAGTAAACGAGCTTTGTTGGATTCGGAGTGCACATCACGAATTCAGCTGGGCCAGTAGCGAATTGGATGAGCGATGAATGCAACAAAGGACGCCATCAGGATCAAGCATCCGACCGAGAAGGACTGGCAGGCCGTCTACGAGAACCAGGCGCGCGCATATGGGATTGCCGTGGACCCGCACGACGTCGCCGCCTGGACGCGGCGGGTCAACCTGCAAGACATCCTGATCGCCGAAGACATGTCCGATCCGGAAGAGCCGCACCTGGTCGGAACTTCCCTTTACTACCCACTGCGGCTCACCGTGCCAGGGGGCGCCAGTCTCGACGCCGCCTGGTTGTCGATGATCGCAGTCGCGGCGACGCATCAGGGACAAGGAATCTGGCAACAGCTCAGCATCCAGGGCTTCGCAATATTGCAGGAGCGTGGTTATCCCATTCTTTGCGGCGTTCCCACCCAGCCAACGGTTTACGAAATCCTTGGGGCCGGGGTGGCCAGCTATGCCAGGACCTACGACATCGAGCCGCGTTTCACCCAGCTGCGCAACAAGCCCGACCGAAATCGGGCTCGTGAGGTCGACGCTGCCCAGGCGGCAAGCCTGCTGCCCCCGCTCTACGAGCGGTGGCGCGCCATAACTCCGGGTGCGCTGAGCCGAGATGATGCGTGGTGGGACGACATCCTCGAAGACAGGATCACCCAGCGGGACAACGGATCGACGCTCAATTTCATCGTTCATCCGGACGGTTTTGTGACCTACCGCGTCGTGGGAGCGTCGCCGCACGCCTATCGGCGGCCATTCGGCAGCGTGATCGTCCAAGACTTCTGCGCGGTCACGAACGAAGCCCACGACGAACTGCTGGCGACTCTGGTGGGCTCCAAAACGTTCGACAACATCGTGATGGAGGTCCCGGTCGATGACCCGCTCCCACTCAAACTCAAAGACCAGCTCGCCGCGAAAACGATAGGCATGAGCGATTTCCTGTGGCTGCGAATCATGAACGTGCCCGCCGCGCTCGGCGCCCGCGGGTATTCATCCGACGCCGACATCGTCCTGGACATCACGGACCCGCTCAGCGTCGCTGGTGGACGATTCCGGCTGCAGACACGCGATGGTGTCGGCGAGTGCACACCACACGACGGGCCCGCGGACGTCCAGATAAGCCTCGGTGATCTGGGAACCATCTACATGGGGGCTCACCGCCCGTCGGAACTTCACCGGGCGAACCGCATCACGGAACTGCAGCCGGGCACGCTGCGCACCCTGGACGCCATGTTCGCCACCGACCGGGTGCCTTATTGCGGCACGCTCTTCTGATAACCGTCCAGCTCGCCAATCAGGTTGCGGCGAAAACTATTCGAAGACATTACGGGTGGCGCGTCTAGCCGCGGTGACGCCGACCCCGGTCGAGCGGGTAATGCTCGAGACGCGCCGGACCGCTCCGAACCATGCGGATCACCCGCGGCCGAGCGGCTATCCTGGGAACCGGTCGGGATTTCACTGGACGGCACGACGCCTGTTATTGTCGCCTACGCGGTCTCGGCCGTTTAGAAGCGCCGTTAGCTCAGTTGGTAGAGCAGCTGACTCTTAATCAGCGGGTCCGGGGTTCGAAACCCTGACGGCGCACCACGCATAACCTGCATCATGTCACGTTCTCGTCACAGACAGAATCGTCAACTGGTCCCCTAACTGGTCCCAAACTCTCGCCGCGCCCTTCCGCACGGAACGGCGAGTGGACCACGCCGGTGCGGCCGTAGGCGCGGTAATAGAGGACCTGCGGCGCCTCGACGCACACCGTCCGCGCTTGCCAATTCAGCGCCGCGGCCATAACGGCGTCGATGCCGCCGCCGCTGCCGCGCCTGTCCGCCAGGGCTACCGCCGCGCCGGCGTTGCCGCCCGGCACCAGCATGACCACCCGGTCCTCGGGCTG
>NZ_LZKY01000167.1:0-5698 GCF_001673055.1 Mycobacterium sp. 1245801.1 | reverse complement strand
CGGTGGTGTCGGGCACCGGGTTGCAGCTGCAGATCGTCAGTTTCAACGCGCTCGGCTTCACGATGCCCAAGGAGTCCGTGCAGTCGACGCTGGACGACTTCACCTCGAACCTGACCAAGAACTACCCGCTGGGCATCCACGCCGACAGTGTGCAGGTCACGGATACCGGTGTGACGAGCCACTTTTCGACGCGCAACGCCACCATCCCCACCGGCAACGACAACGACCCCTGCTTCGCCAACCTGTGACGGCGAGCTTCTAGCCGGACGGCTTAGCCCAGGCCGTCGAGCACCGCCCGGGTGCCCGACAGCCCGAGCCGGGTGGCGCCCGCGTCCAGCATCGCCAGCGCGTCCGCGGCGGAGCGGATGCCGCCGCTGGCCTTCACCCCGAGGCGTCCCCCGACCGTCTCGGCCATCAGGGCGACCGCGCGCACGGATGCACCGCCGGTCGGATGGAACCCGGTCGACGTCTTGACGAAGTCGGCGCCGGCCTCTTCGGCGGCGCGGCACACCCGCACCAGGGTGGCCTCGTCGGCCAGGGCCAGCAGCGCCGCCGACTCCACGATCACCTTGAGCACGGCGCCGCCGATCGCGCCGCGCACGGCCCGGACATCCGAACGCACGGCGTCGATGTCGCCGGACAGCGCCGCCCCCACGTCGATGACCATGTCGACCTCGGTGGCCCCGGCCGCGACGGCCAGGGCCGCCTCGTGCGCCTTCACCGCCGGGAGGTGCTTGCCCGAGGGGAAACCCGCCACGGCGGCCACCGGCAGCCCGGTGCCGGCCCGCACCGCGACGGGGACCATCGAGGGCGAGACGCATACCGCGTAGACGCCCAGTTCGCCCGCTTCGGCCACCAGGGCGGCCACGTCGGCATCGGTTGCTTCGGGCTTGAGCAGCGTGTGGTCGACGAACGCCGCCAACTGCGCTCGGCTGGGTTGGGTTGGCATCAGAAGGATTCTTCCGGACCGCCGGGATTGCAGCCGGAGGCGACCATCTCGGCGTCGTCGACGACCGGTCGCCACGGCTCGAGGTTCCAGCTGACCTTGCCGGGCTGGGCGAGTTCGGCGAACTCCCAGTGGCAGAGGAACTGCGCGCGCATGCCGGCGGTGTCGGCGTCCGGGGACGCGGCGAGCACCTCGGCCCAGGCCTCGTCGGCCAGGGCGGTGGTTGCGGGGATGCGCGAGGCGGCCCGCCCGGCCGGCGACGGAAACACCCGCAGGCTGCTGCGGCCCTGCCACTGCGCCCACTGAGTGTGGTCGATGTACGGCGGGGACGGCGTGGGCGGTTCGGCCGCGCCGCCACCGGGGTCCGGCGCGGCGGCAGCGGGCGGTATCGGACAAGCCAGGGCGACGAGCACCGCGACCGGCGCCGTCAGCAGGGCCATCATTGCGCTAGCGCGACTTACCTTGTATCTCAAGCAGTTTGGGCCGCACATCGACCAGGTACACACCGGCGGCACAGGCCGCGATCGCCATACCGAGCACGCCGAACACGAAACCCAAGATGGATGTCAGGGCGACGGCCCCTCCCAGGATCAGCAACCACACGGGCTTGGTCAGCTTCTCGGCGGCGGTGTAGGCGTCGGGTCGTTGCAGCGCAGCATGCACGAACGCGTAGATGGCCGTGACCAAGACGGCGATCTGCAAGACCAGCATGACGGTTTGCACGAGGTGGCTCACGCCCTAAGGGTATGCGGGCACCCGCCAAAACGTCGACTCCGAGTCACCCGGAGGCGACTCGGAGCCCAACGTCGTGAAATGTCGTGCTTACTTCTGGGTGACCTTCTTGGCGGCCGCCTTCTTGGCCGGCGCCTTCTTGGCCGGCGCCTTCTTGGCGGGCGCCTTCTTGGCGGGCGCGTTCACGGCCTTCTGCGCCTTCTTGGTGGCCGCTTCGGTCTTGCCGGGCAGCTCGATGCCGACCAGCTTGGCGGCGCGCTCGCCGACCGCGCGGGTCTGCGAGGCGACGGTGCCGAGAGCTTCCTGCGTCAGCTCGACGGCCTGGTCGACGTAGCCCTCGGCACGCGCGGAGGCGTCCTCGAACGCGGTCTGGTTACGCAGCCGCTGCAGGGCCGCCTCGCCGCGCTCGACCAGTTCGTTGTACCGGCTGGTCGCCGCCTCGAGGTAGCCCTCGGCGGCCTTGCGCAGCTCTTCGGTGGTGAACTTGTCGCGCAGCTCGGTGAACTGGTCGGGCAGGTCCTCCTGCAGCTTGGTCAGGCGAGCGCGACGTTCCTCGACCCGGGTACGGGTCTCGGCGCGGGTCTCCTCGGCGCGCTCCCGCAGGCCGGCGATCAGGTCGTTGACGGTGGCCAGGGCCAGGTCGGCCGCGCCCAGGGCTGCGAGCAGCGGGGCCCGCAAATCTTCGATGTTCGTGTTTTCCGCCATGGTTTTTCCTTTCATGCTGTGTTTTCGCTATCGGCGTTATTCGGTGTTATTGGCTGTCTGGTCGAGAAGTTAGGTGCAAACGTCTCCTTCGCAACTGGGGCCGCCAATGCCGGGGCGGTTCGTCCAGCGGTTCAGCTGGAACCCGGTAGGTCTTCCACGGTGGGTAACCGCGACGGCCGGTCGGCTATACATCACCAACTCGCAACCGCGATGCGCAGAGTCCGCTTTCTCGGGTAAACGCCCAGCACAGCTGGCTACCGTGCCGGATCGAACGGACTGCTCACTCGCTGTCGGATTCGGTCGGACACTCCTCTGGGATCGATTCATTTTGCTGGGTGAACGATGAATAGATGTCGAGCAGAATTTGCTTTTGGCGCTCGGTGATCGCAGTGTCGGTGACGATCGCGTCCCGCACCTGACTTTTGTCGCTGGGCTCGAGAATCCCGGCGCGCACATAGAGAACCTCGGCGGAAACCCGAAGGGCCTTCGCGATCTGGTTCAGGACATCGGCGGAGGGCTTACGCAATCCACGCTCCACCTGGCTCAAATATGGATTGCTGACCCCGGACTTTTCGGCGAGTTGGCGCACCGACACCTGCGCGAGTTCACGCTGGCTGCGGATGAAACTGCCGATGTCGGAGGCCACTTCGGAGGCAGCGTTGGACACCTTGGCGGAGAGCTTCTCCTCCGGCGTCATGGCGTGCTCCTGCTCGGCTGACTGATCTTGACGCGGATCAGACTACTACAAGTGCTTGCTATTGCAAGCACTTGTTAGCACTACTAGAAATCCGTTAGATCAGTAGCTGCGCGACGGCATAAATCGCCAAACCCGCCAGCGACCCGACGACGGTTCCATTGATCCGAATAAATTGCAGGTCACGGCCGACGTGCAATTCGATGCGCCGGCTGGCCTCCTCGGCGTCCCAGCGCTCGATCGTGTCGGTGATGATCGCGGTGATCTCCACGCCGTACTGCGAAACCAGATGCTGAGCCGCCCGGACCAGCCAGTTGTCGACCTTGTCGCGCAGGTCCGCGTCGTCGCGCAGCGATTCCCCGATGCGGACCACGGTGTCGGCGATCCGGGTGCGCAGCGCGCTGGACGGGTCATCCACGCCCTCGAGCACCAGCCGCTTCAGCGTCTTCCACGCGGTCGCGGCGGCGTTGGCGATCTCGTCGCGCGCCATCAGCTGTTCTTTGATCGCATCGGCGCGCGCGATGGTGTCCGGGTCGTGCTGCAGGTCGTCGGCGAAGTCGAACAAAAAGCGGGTGGCCGAGCGGCGCAGTTCGTGGTCGGGGTTGCGGCGCACCTTGTCGGTGAAGTCCATCAGCTCGCGGTGGATGCGGTCGCCGACGAGATGGTCGACGAAGCGCGGCGACCAGGTCGGTGAGTCACGCTCGACCACCCGCTGGATGACCTCGCCGGCCTTCAGTGACCACTGAAAGGCCCGATCGGCCAGCAACTGGATCAGCGCCTCCTGCCGGTGCTCGGCCAGCAGCGTCGCCAGCACGCGCCCGACCGGCGGGCCCCACTGCGGCTCGGCGATGCGGCGCACGATCATCCGGTCGATCACTTGCTGAACGTCCTCGTCGCGCAGCAGTTCGACCAGCACCCGCAGCACCGTGGCCGTCTCGCTGGCCACCCGCTCGGCGTGGGCGGTCTCGGAGAGCCACTTACCGAGCCGGCCGGACACCTGGGCGTCGCGCAGCTTGGTTTCCACCACCTCCGGCGACAGGAAGTTCTCCCGCACGAAGGTGCCCAGGCCCTCGCCCAGCTGGTCCTTCTTGCGCTTGATGATCGCCGTGTGCGGGATGGGAATGCCCAGCGGGTGGCGGAACAGCGCGGTCACCGCGAACCAGTCCGCCAAGGCGCCCACCATCCCGGCCTCGGCGGCGGCGCCGACGTATCCCACCCAGGCCCCCAGGCTGGCGTGCGCCTGGGCCCACCGGCAGGCCAGGAACACGCCGGTGGCACCGATCAGAAAACCCAGTGCCACCATCTTCATCCGGCGCAGCGCCACTCTGCGCTGCGCGTCGGCCTCGGGGTCAGCGCCGGCGAAGGATTCGGCAAAGGATGCGCGCCCCGCGTTCGCCGCGGTCAGTGGCGTCGCCGAATCGGGCCTCGCCGCCGGCGGGCCGGACGCTTCGCCTCGCACCGAGGCTCGATGTGCCACCACTCCATCATCTATCTTTCCCACGAATTGGTGTGACGACACTGTTCGCGACGTCTCACCCACGCCCGGCCAGGGCAGGAAACCGACCCCCTCACGCCGTAAGATCAGGGGCGTCTAGGGAATGGGAATTAGGCGACAGTGGCAGAGCATATTACGGCTGTGAGCGTCAAAATGGATGGGCGCAAGCGGCGCTGGCATCAACACAAAGTGGAGCGTCGTAACGAACTGGTCGACGGCACGATCGACGCGATTCGCCGACTGGGTGGCGCGCTGAGCATGGATGAGATCGCCGCCGAGATCGGGGTCTCCAAAACGGTGCTGTACCGCTATTTCGTCGACAAGAACGACCTGACGACGGCCGTGATGATGCGGTTCACCCAGACCACCCTGATTCCCAACATGGCCGCGGCGCTGACGTCCAACCTCGACGGCTTCGACCTGGCGCGCGAGATCATCCGCGTCTACGTCGAAACCGTCGCGAACGAGCCCGAGCCGTACCGATTCGTGATGGCCAACAGTTCGGCCAGCAAGAGCAAGGTCCTTGCCGACTCCGAGCGCATCATCGCCCGCATGCTCGCGGTGATGATGCGCCGCCGCATGCAACAGGCCGGGATGGACACCGGCGGCGCGGAACCATGGGCGTATCTGATCGTCGGCGGGGTGCAGCTGGCCACCCACTCCTGGATGTCCAACCCGCGGATGAGCCGCGACGAGTTGATCGACTATCTGACCATGCTGAGCTGGAACGCCCTCAAGGGCATCGTCGAGGTCGGCGGATCGCTGGAGAAATTCCGCGAGGAGCCCCACCCGTCGCCGATCGTGCCGCCCCGCGGGCTCGACGGCGGGTCCGGTCTTTAAGCGGCCCGCAGAAGCGGCTGGAGTTTTTGGGGATTACACCCGCTCCATGTGAGCTTGAACGCGCCTTGGGAATGCGACTTGAACAGCCCCAGGTATTAGCATGCAGGGGAGTATCGGGGGATCAGCGGGGCTGTCGGTTGGCTGTCTACCCCTGTCCCCAAGCAGTTCAGAAAGGCTCGTATCGACATGTCTGTGCAGCTCACGCCGCATTTTGGAAACGTGCAAGCCCATTACGACTTGTCCGACGACTTCTTTCGGCTGTTCCTGGATCCCACACAGACCTACA
>NZ_LZKY01000166.1:0-8716 GCF_001673055.1 Mycobacterium sp. 1245801.1 | reverse complement strand
TCAGCGCCTTGGGGCCGATCGGCTCGCCGGACAGGTGCGGGGTCATCACCAGCGCCACCTCGCCGATGGTGGCGTCGAGCTCGTCGAGCACGCTGCGCTGCTCGGCGATGCGCTCGGTGTACCAGTAGAAGGCGGGGTGCTCGGGCAGATTGCGGTACTCGTACGAGTCATCTTGCAGCAGAACCTGATTCACGATCAGCTCTTCGACCCGCACGCCCATCAGGGCCAGCGAGCCCAGCGTTCGGGCCGCCTCGGCCGCGACCACCCGCTCGGGGGTCAGCACCAGGTGCGCACTCACCAGATCGCCGTCGGTGAGCAGCGCGCTCAGCGACTCCACCTCCGAGCTGATCCGCTCGAGCAGCTCGACCACCGCCGCCGACCGGACGTCGTCGGCGGTGACCGACAGCCGGCGATGCCGCGGCCAGGCCCGCTCGACGTACAGCCCGAAGGTGGCGGGCAAAGTCAGCATTCGCAGGGCGTCGGCGGTCGACGCGCAATCGACCACCACCCGATCCCATCGCCCGCTGCGGGCCAGCCCGCCGACGGCGTGCAGCCCGAGCACTTCCTGCACCCCGGGCAGGGCCGAAAGTTCTTCGGGCGCAATGGTACCCAGTTCGGAGTCGGGAAAACGCCGATCCAGGGTGGCGACGACCTCACGCCAGCGGACCTCGAGCAGCGCCAGCGTGTCCAAAGCCAGTGCGTCGAGAAACCCGCCGCCGGCCTCCGCTTGCCCGGTGTCCAGGTCGGCCAGCACCCGCACCAGGTCGCCCCGACTCGGCGAGACGGGAACGCCCAGTACGTCACCCAGCGAGTGCGCCTGGTCGGTGGAGATCACCAGCACCCGTTGCCCGGCGCTCGCGGCACCGACGGCGGTGGCGCAGGCCAGGGTGGATTTCCCTACCCCGCCTTTGCCGACGAAAAGGCTGATCCGGGCCGGGGCGGGCGCTCCGAATTCAGTGGACTCACTCAGCCTCGACTCGTTTCTTCAGATCCTTCAACGCGGTGTCGGTCAACCGGCGCTCGGCTTTGCGCTTGAGCAGCCCGATCATCGGCATGGCCAGGTCGACGGAGAGTTCGTAGGTGACTTCGGTGCCAGATCCCTTGGCCGCCAGTCGATATGAGCCTTCCAGCGCACGGAGCAGCGAGCTCGAGACCAGCGTCCAGCTCACCGATTGGCGATCCTTGGGCCACTCGTAGGACATCACCATCGTGTCCTTGATCACCGTGGCGTCCATGACGATCCGCGCAACCTTCGGGTAGCCGTCGGCGTCCTTCTCCTGGACCTCGGCTTCCTTGTACTCCGAGATCCACTGCGGGTAGGAATCGATGTCGGCGATCACCTGCATCACGGTGGCCGGGTCGGCCTCGATGTAGATGGTTTGCGTCGTCTTCTCCGCCACCTGATTGCTGCCCTCTCTCCCGCGAACGGATCGACCGCTGTCGACTGTGGGGATCCCGCGGGTCTCGGTCCGACACGGTACTCTCCGCGGCGGACCCGACCCGGCTAAACTACCGGAGAAACTCCGACCGGACGTGACCGTTCCAGTGTCGTCTTGACCTCGAAGGCCATTTTCTTGCCCGCCACCCGACGGCGGTGCGTCATCTTCGCCAAGTTCAGCTTGGCCAGCTGCCAGGCCGCCACCCCGGTCGGCTCGGCGTGCAGGAAGTAGTGCAGCACGACGCCGTCCAGCGACGGTTCCAGCCAGATTTCCATGGTGCCCGTCAACGCGCCGGTGACCGACCACCGGATGCCCTTTTCCCCGCGGTCCTCGACGACCTCCAGCCGCAGGTCCGGCCACCAGCGCCGCCAGCTGGACCGATCGGCCACCGCGGCGCCCACCCGCGCGCCGTCGGCGGCGACAAACGTCTCATCCGCGATCTGGATGCTGTTCATCACCCCAGCTTCACACACCGGCCCGCGCCGCCCCGCCGAGGGCGGGCCGGACGTCGCGGCCCGCAATCGCGGTCCCGGCCCACCCACTGCTAGCCGTGCTGGGTCAACGCGCGGATTAGGCTGGTCGGCAGCAACCCGCTCCCGGGAATCTCCACGAGGTCGATTGAGGTCATAAGAGTGCGTGAGTACAGCGTCCCCGCCCGCTTCTCCGTCGGCGAAAACGACAACATCGCCGCGATGGTCTTCGAACACGAGCGCGACGACCCCAACTTCGTCATCTACCAGCGTCAGATCGACGGCGAGTGGACCGACGTCACCTGCGCCCAGGCGGCCGAGCAGATCCGCTCGGCCGCATTGGGTTTGATCTCCCTGGGCGTAGAGGCCGGCGACCGGGTGTCCATCTTCTCGGCCACCCGCTACGAATGGGCGATCCTCGACCTGGCCATCCTGGCGGTGGGTGCGGTCACCGTGCCGATCTACGAGACGTCGTCGGCCGAGCAGGTCCGCTGGGTGCTACAGGATTCCGAGGCGGTGCTGGCGTTCGCGGAAACCGACGAGCACGCGGCCATGGTCACCGAGCTGACCGCCGAACTACCCGCGCTGCGCCGGGTGCTGCACATCGACGGTTCGGGGCCCAAGGCGCTCGACCAGCTCGTGGAGGCCGGCGCGTCGGTGGCACCGGCCGAGCTGACCGCGCGCCTCGAGGCGCTGCGGGCGTCGGACCCGGCCACCCTGATCTACACCTCGGGCACCACGGGGCGGCCCAAGGGCTGCCAGCTGACCCATTCGAATCTGCTGTATGAGACCCGCGGCGCCAAGGAGAGCCTGCCGACGCTGCTCGACGAGGGCCAGCGGCTGCTGGTGTTCTTGCCGCTGGCGCACGTGCTGGCCCGCTCGCTCACGTTGTCCGCGTTCGCCAACAAGGTCACCGTCGGCTTCACCAGCGACATCAAGAACCTGGTGCCGCTGTTCGCGGTGTTCAAGCCGACCGTGGTGGTGTCGGTGCCGCGGGTGTTCGAGAAGGTTTACAACACCGCCGAGCAGAACGCCTCGAACGACGGCAAGGGCCGGATCTTCGCGGCGGCCGTCCAAACCGCCGTCGACTGGAGCGAGGCGCAGGACCGCGGCCGCCGCGGCCCGCTGCTGCGCGCCAAGCACGCCCTGTTCGACCGGCTGGTGTACAACAAGCTGCGCGCCGCGCTGGGCGGCGACTGCCACGCGGCCGTCTCCGGCGGCGCGCCGCTGGGCTCGCGGCTGGGGCACTTCTACCGCGGCGTCGGCCTGACCATCCACGAGGGTTACGGCCTGACCGAGACCAGCTCGGCGATCACCGTCAACCAGGTCGGCAACGTCAAGATCGGCACGGTCGGAACGCTGGTGCCGGGCAACAGCATGCGCATCGCCGAGGACGGCGAACTGCTGGTGCGCGGCGGCGTGGTGTTCACCGGCTACTGGCGTAACGAGCAGGCCACCCGCGACGCGTTCACCGATGGCTGGTTCAGGACCGGCGACCTGGGCGTGCTCGACGAGGACGGCTTCTTGAAGATCACCGGGCGCAAGAAGGAGATCATCGTCACCGCCGGCGGCAAGAACGTCGCGCCGGCCGTCCTGGAGGACCGGCTGCGGGCCCACCCGTTGATCAGTCAGGCGATGGTCGTCGGGGACAACAAGCCGTTCATCGGCGCGCTGATCACCATCGACCCCGAGGCGTTCGACGGCTGGAAGCAGCGCAACCAGAAGGGTGCCGGCGCCTCGGTGGGCGATCTGGCCACCGACCCCGACCTGGTCGCCGAGGTGGACGCGGCCATCAAGGACGCCAATCAGGCTGTGTCGCATGCGGAATCGATCCGCAAGTTCCGCATCCTGCCGGTCGATTTCACCGAGGACACCGGCGAACTGACGCCGACGATGAAGGTCAAGCGCAACGTGGTGGCCGAGAAGTTCGCCTCCGACATCGAGGCCATCTACGAGAAGGACTAATGGGCGCCGGTCAGCCCAGCAGCGCGCCCAGCCGCGCCGCCAGGGTGTCCCACCGCCACTGGGCCATCACCCAGTCGCGTCCGGCCGCGCCCATCGCGGCCGCGCGGTCGCGATCGCTCAGCAATTCGGTGACGGCACCGGCGATCTCGGCCACCTCGCGGCCGTCGACGACCAGCCCGGTCTTGTTGTGCTGCACCGTTTCTGGGGCTCCCCCGGATTTGCCGGCGATGACCGGCACGCCGGTCGCCGAGGCCTCGAGGTACACGATGCCCAACCCCTCGACGTCCAGCCCGGCACCGCGGGTGCGGCACGGCATCGCGAACACGTCGGCCAGCGCGTGATGCGTGGCCAACTCGGCGGCCGGTACGCCGCCGGTGAACGTCACGTCGTCTTCCACCCCACACTCACGGGCCAGCGCGCGCAGCGAGTCCATATACGGGCCGCCACCGACGATGACCAATGCGGCGCCGTCGACGCGCCGCCGGATCGACGGCAGGGCCTTGATGAGCATGTCCTGGCCCTTGCGTGGCACCAGCCGCGACACGCACACCACGGTGGGTCGCTCGCCCAACCCGTAACGGTCACGCAGCTCGGCCCGGCCCGCCGGGTCGGGCCGGAACCGTTCGGTGTCCACACCCGAGGGCAGGTATTCCAGCGACGCCTGGGGGCCGAACGCCGGCGCGAACCGGGACCGGGTGTAGCGGCTGACGAACGTGACGACGTCGGTGTCGTCACCGATGCGGCGCAGCACCGAGCGGGCGACCGGAAGCATCGACCACCCGACCTCGTGGCCGTGGGTGCTGGCCAGCACGCGGCTCGCCCCGGCCCCGCGGGCGCGGGAGGCCAACAGCGCCAGCGGCGCGGCCGCGCCGAACCAGACCGTGTCGATGCCGCCCTCGGCGATCAGCCGCCGCATCCGGGCGTCGACCGCCGGGCCGGGCAGCATCAGGGTGCCCGGATGGCGCACCACTCGATAACCGGCGGCCTCGGCTGAGTGGTCAAAGGCGTCGGCGCCCTTCCACTGCGGCGCGTACACCGTCACCGTATGCGGCCCGGCGTCGACCAACCGGCCGACGAACTCGCCGAGGTACGACTGGATGCCGCCCGGGCGGGGCGGAAAGTCGTTGGTTACCAGCAGGACCCGACTCACCTGCGACAGGCTAGCCTGGCGCCGGCGCACCCCGCGCATACGGTCCGAGCCGGGCGATGCGGCCTTAGTGGCCCAGCCACTGATGCCAGCGCGTGAGCAGGCCCGCCGGGCTGTCGCCCAGCACATCCTGACTGGCGGCGGCGATGTCGACATGCCGCACGCCGCAGGTGGCCAGGTAGAGGTCGCGCAATTTCGGCGCTCCGTAGGTGTCGGCGACGAATCGGGCGAACCACCACGCGCGGTCGTAGGCCAGCGAGCGCTGCTCCCCCGGCACGTCGAGATCGGCGTCGGTGGGCAACGTCATGGGCAGCAGCGTCTCGGCGGGCACCGGCACGGGCGGGCGGCCGACGAAGTCGGCCACCCCCTCGGTGAGCCAGCGAGGTGCATCCGCGACGGTGTCGGCGCGCGCGGCGTAGTGAAAAAGCTCGTGGCCTAACACGATTCGCAACGACGCGGCGCTCATGGTGGCCGCGCCGGGCGCGAACACGATCCGCTGGCCCTCGGCGACCCGGCGAACGGGATCGAGCCGGTCGACCACCGTCACGGCCGCGATGTCGGCCCACTGCGACGCCGGTCCCCCGCCGGCGGCGGCGCGAAATTCCTCGTCGGTGCCGGCCGCGACCACCGAGATCTCACGGGCCCAGTCGGTACCCCAGAACGACTCCACCGCGGCGATCGCCGCGGGCATGCCCGACGCCACCCGGGACAGCAGCCGGTCGTTGGCGGGGCCGCCGAGCCCCAGCAGCCGCACGGTGCGGTCGCCGACGGTGATCGACCTGGCCGACGCGGGGAGTTGGCTCCGGGCCGGGGTGACCAGCTGGGCGGGCCGGATCCGTGCTTCGCGCTGGGCGTCGAACGGCACGGCCGCGGCCACCAGCAGTTCGACGACGAATACCCAAGCCAGCAGTATCGAGAGCCGCCGGCGACGCGGTCGGGGGTGTCTAGTAACGGCGAGCGTCGTAGATCGGACCGCCGGCGCTCATCGGCGCCACCCGGACCGGCACGCCATAGGTAGAGGAATGGATCATCATGCCGTCACCGATGTAGATGCCGGTGTGCGAGGCGTCGGAGTAGAAGGTCAGCACGTCACCGGGCTGCAGATCACCCAGCGAGACGGGCTGCCCGCCGTGGGCCAGCGCCTGGCTGGAGTGCGGCAGCGAGATGCCGGCTTGCTGGAATGCCCACATCACCAGGCCGGAACAGTCGAAACCGCCGGGTGCGGAGCCGCCCCACACGTAGGGCGAACCGACCTGGGTCAGTGCGGCCTGCACGACGGTGGCGCGGTCACCGCCGCCGACACCGCCGGGCGTCGTCCCGGGCATGCCCGGCATTCCGCCGGCGGGCGGAGCCTCACCCGGCGCCTGCCCGGCGGGCGCGCCCGGGGGCGCCGCTTCCGGGGGTGCCGGAGCGCCGGGAGGCGGGGCGGGGTTGGCCAGCGCGGTGCGCTGATCGGCCGTTAAAGAAAGGTATTGGGACTTGACCACCGCGATCTGCACCTGCAGCTGGCTCTGCTTGGACTGCAGGCTCGCCCGGACCGCCGCGGCCTGCTCGGCCGCGCTCTTGGCGTCGGCGGCCGACTTGGCGGACTCGCGCTCGGCCTTGGCGGCCTGCTCCCCGGCGATCTGGAAGCTCTTCATCTGGTCGGTCATCTGCGTGGCCATCACGCGCTGCACCGCCAGCTTGTCGATCAGGCCCTGCGGCGAGCCGGCGGTCAGGATGGCTTCCATGCCGTCGACGCGACCACCCATGTAGGTCGCGGCGGCCAGCTTGTTGACCGAATCCTGATACGAGGCCAGATGCGCCTTCGCCGCATCGACCGCGGCCTGGTCGTCGGTGTGCTTCTTGTCCGCCGCGCGCTGGGCGGCCAGCTTGTCGTTCAGATCCAGCTGGGCGCTGTGCATCGCCTCGGTGGTCTGCTCGGCCTGGCGCGACAGTTGGTTGAGTTTTGCCGTGGCGTCCTCGGCCGGGTCTGCCCACACGGGGGCCGTCACCACACCGGACAAGATCGCGAAGCCAGCTAGCGTCCCTATTGCCGACCGTGTCAGGACACGCGCAACCGGGTACCTAGATGCAAGCCTCAAGATTTGCTTCCTTAAACGGCCATCGACGAATAGGTCGTCGAGCTGGTTTAGGTCTCAAACAGGTTACGAAACGATATCGGCGTTTGTCCAAAGCGAGCGGTTAAGAAATTAGAAAGAATCCTGTCATTTCTATGTGAATCGTTTCGCGTTCGCGAGGACCTTTGCGGGACAAGGCGATTACGCTACACCAGAGCCACGGTCCCGACGAATCGGGACAAGCCGAAGGCGCGGCGCCAGGCCGGCCTCGGCGAGAACCTCCAAAGCCGCTCGCTCGTCCTGCAATAAAGTATCCGGAACCCCGAGTATCACGCTGACGACACAGTCGCGGCAGCCGGGGCCTCGCACCGCGCACTCGTCGCAGTCGATCACCACCGGCGTCCCCGGTTCGGGCGGCGTCATGCCGATGTCGGTGGGTTCGGTTCGTGGTGCCATCGGGGTGGGTCCTCTCGTTTGGGCTCCGGCACAGTGGGTCAGCGAACATCACGCCGGACTGCCCGAACCGTAACCGCGGTCACCGACAGGTATCCGTCCCCGCGCTCCGGCGTGGGAGCCGCCCGGGTGTCGGTCGTCGGGCATAACGTCACCGCCGTGGCTTCCCGGGACGCGACGCAGCTGAGCTTCGCCGACGTCGGGTCACCGTTCACGCCCGACGAGCTCTCGCTGCGCGAGACCACGTTCGTCGTCGTGGACCTGGAGACCACCGGTGGGCGCACCAAGGCCACCGGGGGAGCCGCCCCCGACGCCATCACCGAGATCGGGGCGGTCAAGGTGCGCGGCGGCGTGGTGCTCGGCGAGTTCGCCACGCTGGTGGATCCGCAGCGCAGCATCCCGCCCCAGGTCGTGCGGCTGACCGGCATCACCACCGCGATGGTCTGCGACGCACCGGCCATCGACGCGGTGCTGCCGATGTTCTTCGAGTTCGCCGGCCTGGACCACGGCACGGTGCTGGTCGCCCACAACGCCGGATTCGACGTCGGCTTCCTACGGGCGGCGGCGCAGCGGTGCGACATCGCCTGGCCGCGCCCGCAGGTGCTGTGCACGGTCCGGCTGGCCCGCCGGGTGCTGTCCCGCGAGGAAGCGCCCAGCGTCCGGCTGGCCGCCCTGGCCCGGCTGTTCGCGGTGGCCACTCAGCCCACCCACCGCGCCCTCGACGACGCCCGCGCCACCGTCGACGTGCTGCACGCCCTCATCGAGCGGGTGGGCAACCAGGGCGTGCACACCTACGCCGACCTGCGCACCTACCTGCCCGACGTGACACCCGCGCAGCGCCGCAAGCGGGTGCTCGCCGAGGGACTGCCGCGCCGGCCCGGCGTGTATCTCTTCCGCGGGCCGTCGGGCGAGACGCTCTACATCGGCACCGCCGTCGACCTGCGACGACGGGTCGGCCAGTACTTCACCGGCGCCGACCCGCGCGGCCGGATGAAGGAGATGGTCGCGCTGGCAGAGTCGGTCGACCACGTCGAGTGCGCCCATGCGCTGGAGGCCGGCGTGCGCGAGCTGCGGCTGCTGGCCGCGCACGCCCCGCCATACAACCGGCGGTCCAGGTTTCCGCACCGATGGTGGTGGGTGGCGCTGACCGACGAGGCCTTCCCCCGCCTGGCGGTGGTGCGG
>NZ_LZKY01000165.1:0-13992 GCF_001673055.1 Mycobacterium sp. 1245801.1 | reverse complement strand
GTTGCGGTCGAGCGGCAGCACGCGTAGCCACCGCACCCACCGTGGATCGACGTAGGCCGGCAAGATGTAGCGCCGCAGTCCCATCGCGGCGTCGCGTTGGCCGATGAACCCGGGCCGCATCCGGGTGATGCCGACGCCGTCGGGATTGCGGCGCTCATAGTCGTCGAGCATGCGTTCCACCGCCGATTTCGCGCGGCTGTAGGCAGACGACCTGATGCCCGCGGTCGACCACGATTCGTCGACCTTTTCCCCGTACCGTCCCGGCGCGTAGGTGCCCACCGACGACATGTGCACCAACTGCGGCACTTTGGCGTCGTGGGCGGCGGTCAGCACGGCGGAGCTCCCGTTGATGGCGACCGCGTCCAGATAGCGCGTGTTGCGGGTGGGCTGAAAACCCCACGCCAGGTGGATCACGCACTGCGCGCCGCGAAAGACGTCGAGCAACTCAGATTGCACGCCGGGTTCGGCGAGGTCGAGCTCATGCCATCGGACGGATGCATACACCCCGTCGGGCGGCGGTCGTCGACGGGTGACGCCGACGATGTCATAGTCGGCGCCGTCTTCGGCGAGCCGGCGCAGCAAGGCGGTGCCGACGTTGCCACTGGCCCCGGTGATCACGATCCGCTCGGACACCGGCTACCTCCTTCCAACGGGCGGCTACCCTTCGGCGTCTCTGCCGTCACGGCTGTGCTGATAGGCGCGGGCGCGCAGATCGGCCAGCCACCTGGGGTGCAGGCTCAGGCCGGGTGCGGTGTTCAGGACGGGGTCGAACGACACGTCGTGGTCGCGCTCGGGACCGATCGCGGCGGTCAGGGTCATCCGAGCCAAGGGCGTGAAATCGCCTCTGCCGCAGGCCTGGTCGAGCGCCACCTCGATGTTGCTGCGCTCGAGCTTGGCCCGAACGCTGTCCAGCGAGAGCCCGCCGCCGATCTCGCTCGAGGTCCTGGCCCGCAGCCACCAGTTGTTGTCCTGATAGTGCAGCGGCATCAGCGTGGTCAGCGTTTGACCGTTCCACGACGTGGCCGGGCGCAGCGCCAGCGCGCGCGACAGTACGCCCGACCCCGAGGAGACCAGCAGGATGTCCCACGGCTTGTCCGACGGCTGCGCCGCGGGCACCCGGAAGGCCAGCCCGATGAAGTCGGGCAGCGCCCCTGGCGTCCCGGTCGCCTTCGACACGCGCGCAACGATCTCCGACGACGCGATCGGCAGGCCCTGGCCCGCCGGGGCGACGCGCTCGATGAAGCCCTGCGCCAGCACGCCGATAGGGTGGAAGAAGCGCTTACCCCGGATCGCGGAGCCCCACTGGAACGGCAACGCCGCGAGTTCGAAAACGTTCACCGGCGGCGGATTCCCATTCTGCGGCCGGGGAAACACGGGCGATCAGGTGGGCGTCAGCGCGGCCCCGTCCCGGTGGGCGGCGCCCGGCTGGCCTATCGGCGGTACCCGGGTGGCCCGCACGTAGACGGTGTCGCCCTCGCGCAGGGCCAGCGCCTCGGCATCCCCGCGGGTGATCTGCGCGGTGAACGGATCTCCGGTGACCGCGCTGGTCAACTCCACGCGAACCTCGAAGCCCAGCGCGACCACCCGGTCGACGGTGGCGGCCACCACCCCGACGGACGCGGCGGTGCCGTCGCCGCCGGCGACCGCCAATTCGGGGTTGCGGCCCACCCGAATATCGTGCGGGCGCACCAGGGCGCCGTTGAGGTCCGACACCGCGCCGAGGAACGACATCACGAAGGGATTCTCCGGCGAGTCGTACACCTCGGTCGGCGAGCCCACCTGTTCGATGCGCCCCTGGTTGAGGACGGCTATGCGGTCGGCGACGTCGAGCGCCTCGGTCTGGTCGTGGGTGACCAGCACCGTGGTCACGTGCACCTCGTCGTGCAGGCGCCGCAACCACGCCCGCAGATCCTCACGCACCTTGGCGTCCAGCGCGCCGAACGGCTCGTCGAGCAGCAGCACCTGCGGGTCGACCGCCAACGCCCGCGCCAGCGCCATGCGCTGGCGCTGACCGCCGGACAACTGGTTGGGATAGCGGGCCTGAAAGCCGCTGAGCCCCACCACTTCCAGCAGGTGATCGACCTTTTCGGTGATCTCGGCCTTGGGCCGCTTGCGGATCTTGAGCCCGTAGGCCACATTGTCGCGCACCGTCAGGTGCTTGAACGCCGCGTAGTGCTGAAACACGAACCCGATGCCGCGGCGCTGCGGCGGCACCCGGGTCACGTCGCGGCCGTCGATCGTGACGGTTCCGGCGTCCGGCTGGTCGAGCCCGGCGATGGTGCGCAGCAGGGTCGACTTGCCCGAGCCGCTCGGCCCGAGCAACGCCGTCAGCGACCCGGTCGGCACCACGAAGTTGACGTGGTCCAGCGCGACGAAATCGCCGTATCGCTTGTAGGCGTCGCGCACCGTGATCGCATACGCGCTCGGGTCGAGGGAGTTCTCGGACATGTCGGGTCCTTTCGGTCTCAGGCCAGGGCCTTGGCGCGTGCCCGGCGCACGAGCAGGATTGTCTTGGCGATCAGGAACGCAACGGCAACGCCCATCAGCAAGGTGGACAACGCGTAGGCGCCGTATTCCGCCCCCCGGTTGTAGCGATCGTTGACCAGCAAGGTGAGCGTTTGTGATTCACCGGCCAGGTTGGAGGACACCATGATGACCGCACCGAATTCGCCCAGGGTGCGGGCGGTGGTCAACACGATCCCGTAGGTCAGACCCCACCGGATCGACGGCAGCGTGATCCGCCAAAAGGTCTGCCACGCCGTCGAACCCAGCGTGGCCGCCGCCTGCTCCTGTTCGGTGCCCAGCTCGACCAGTACGGGTTGAACCTCGCGCACCACGAACGGCAGGGTGACGAAGATGCTCGCCAGCACGATGCCGGGGATGCCGAAGATGATCCTTAACCCGAGGTTGTTCTCGACGAAGCCCAGCGCGCCCGCCGATCCCCACAGCACGATCAGCGCGACGCCCACGATGATGGGCGAGACCGCGAATGGCAGGTCCACGATCGCCTGCAGGACACCCTTACCGCGGAATCGGTTGCGCGCCAGAAGCAATGACGTGAAAATGCCGAATATCACGTTGAGCGGCAATACGATGGCCACCACCAGCAGCGACAGATCCAGCGCCGATATCGCCGCCGGAGTGGTGATCCAATCGAAGAACTGACCCACGCCGGGCCGGAAAGTCCGCCACAGGATCACCGACACCGGCGCGATCAGCATCACCGTGATGTAGGCCGCCACCGCGTAGCGGATGAGGTAGCGCACCCACAGCGACGACGTCATGCGGCCTTCTCCTCACGTTTGGCCGCGCGCCCCCCGACGATCCGCAGGAGAACCAGCACGCTGAATGAAATAACCAGCAGCACAATGGAAATCGCCGCCGCGCCGGTGCGGTCATCGTTTTCGATCAGGGCGCGAATCCACTGTGACGACACCTCGGTGCTGCCCGGAACCGCGCCACCGATCGTCACCACCGAGCCGAATTCACCGATGCACCGCGAGAACGCTAGGCCCGCGCCGGTCAGCAGCGCCGGCGTCAGCGACGGCAGCACGATGGAGGTGAAGACCTTCAGGCCGCCGGCGCCCAGCGATGCCGCCGCCTCCTCGACGTCCCGGTCGATTTCGAGCAGCACCGGCTGCACCGCACGCACCACCAGCGGCAGGGTGACGAACGCCAGTGCCATCGCCACCCCCGGCGGCGTGTGCTGCAGGTGGATGCCGACCGGGCTGTTCTTGCCGTACAGGGCCAGCATCACCAGGCTGGTGACGATGGTCGGCAGCGCAAACGGCAGGTCGATCACCGCGTCGATCAGCCCCTTGCCGACGAAGTCGTCACGTACCAGCACCCATGCGGTCAGCAGGCCGAAGACGACGTTGAACACCGTCACCGCAACGGAAATGGTGAGCGTCACCCGGAACGACTCCACCGCGGCGTGGGAGGTGACCGCCAGCCAGAAGGCCTGCCACCCGCCCCCACCCGCCTGCCAGGCAATGGCGGCCAGCGGCAGCAACACGATCACCGAAAGCCACAGCATCGTCACGCCGACCCGCAGCGGCGTGCCGCCGGCCCGGCCGGTCACGGGTATCGGCGGCGGAGCCTGCCCCAGCGCGCTGCCCGGCTGGGCGAGTTCGGGCCGGATCGCCTCCGGATAGGCGGTTTCGGCGGAAAACGACCGAGTCATCCGGTGGCCTGCTTGTAGATCGTGGTGATGCTGCCGGTGTTCTTGTCGAACAACTGCGAGTCGGCCGCGGTCCAGCCACCGAGGTCATCGATCGTCCACAGCTTCACCGGGACGGGATAGTCGTTGCGAAACCTCGCCGCCACGGCCGGATCGACCGGCCGGAAACCGGCCTGCGCCCACAGCTTCTGCGCCGCGGCGGTGTATTGAAAGTTCTTGAACGCCGTGGCCGCGTCCAGATGCGGGCTGGTGCTCACCACCGCGAGGGGGTTCTCGATCTTGAAAGTCTGTGCGGGAATGACGTGTTCGACGGACTTGCCTTGCCGCTCGGCCGCGATGGCCTCGTTCTCGTAGCTGATCAGCACGTCACCGCTGCCCTCGATGAAGACGTCGGTGGCTATCCGTCCCGAGCCGGGCCGCAGTTTCACGTGCTCGTGTACCAGCCTGTCGATGAACTCCGTACCCGCCCGGCTGTCGGCACCGCCGCCGCTCTTCGCCGCGTACGGGGCGAGCAGATTCCATTTGGCCGAGCCCGAACTGAGCGGGTTGGGCGTGACGACCTCGACGCCCGGGCGCAGTAGGTCGTCCCAGTCCTTGATGTTCTTGGGATTGCCCTTGCGCACCACCAGGGTGACCAGCGACCCGAACGGAATCCCCTTGGTCGCGTCCTTGTCCCAGTCGGCAGAAACCTTGCCCGCGTTGACCAATCGGGTGATGTCCGGTTCGACGGAGAAGTTCACGATGTCGGCGGGCTTGCCCTCGACGACGCCGCGCGACTGGTCGGCCGAGGCGGCATAGGAGGTGATCACCTGGACACCCTTGCCCTCCGCCGAGGCGTTGAACGCCGGAATCACCTTGCTCCATCCCGGCTCCGGGACCGAATAGGCGACCAGCGTGATCTTGCTATTGGCTTTCGTCAGTCCGCCGCCCCCGACGGCGTCGCTGGCCCCACCACCACACGCGGCGACCACCCCGGCCAACAGGGCCAACGCGGCGCCCTGACGCCAGCCGGGTGAGCCGGCGGGGAGATCGAACATGGGTGGCCTTCCGGTGCGGGACTTCGCTTCGTCGGATCCCGTTGCTGCGGAGCGGCGCCAGGGCATCGAAAGGATGCACCACCCCCGTAGCAGCTACACGGGCTCAAGGGTCAGGGGCGACAACAGTGCACGGCCCGGGAGCAAACACCTGATGTCACGTGCATGGCGCGAAGCGTAACAGCGCGGGGGCGCCGCCGCGCGGCGGCCGCGCAAGTCGCCAGGGACGCCACCAGCGCTATGCGAGGGGCGGTTTCGGGCGGGCGAGGACCGCGGTAGCAGCGCGCGATCCCGGTGCCGGTCAGGTGCGCAGGCCCGCTGAGCCGTCCGGGGGGCCGCACCACTAGCAACGTAGCGCCGGCACCCGGGCGGATGGGGCGTGCTCGCGGGCGATTGCCAGGCGGCGGGCGTCCGGCCGTGCGGGCGCGACGGCGCTCAAGCCGGACGCCAGGCGGCAGGCATGCGCGTGGGCGCCGGCGTAAAAGTCATGGTGAGGCAAACCGCGGCGCGGCGCGGCTAGATCATTCGTAGAACGGGCAGTTGTTGCTGTTGTTGTTGCGGACTGTAGGTGTGGCTGTCGATGTAGACCTGCGCCATGACCGCCTGCCACGACTCGATCTGGGGCGAGGACTTCCAGGTGCCCTCGACCAGTCCCACGATCACGGCGTTGTTGTCGTTGGTCAGCGTGTAGACCGGACCGCCGAAGTCCCGGCTATCGAATCCCATGTCGGTGACGGCGAAACGGCCATTGCTCACCGAGCTGACCGAGCCGCATCGCTGGCCGGTCGCGCTGCGCAGCTGACACACGGGCATGCCCGGCTGCGCGCGCAGGCCGGGCGCGGACGCGAGGTGGCGCCCCGTCGGCAGCACATCGCTGGCCGTCACATTTGGGGCGATCGCGATGACTTCGTATTCCACGGGCAGCATCGAGGTGTCCGCGCCAGCGTCGGCCTCGATCTGGCGACGTCCGAGTATCACCGAACCGATCGGCTTGCGGTCACGGTCGGTCACCATCGACTTCCCGCCGTCGCACTGGCCACTGGTCACGGCGACCCGCAGCCGCGGCTCGACCAGACCCACCATGCAGACCGTGTCGCCCTGGCGGATCGCCATACCGGGGAACACCGTGGCGCCCGGGTCGGCGGCCACCTGACCCGGCGCGGCGCAGAGCATCGTCGTGAACGCGGAGGTGATCACTAGCCGGTACCACCGGCGGCCAAGCTTTTCCATTGGGGCGCATCACCCCTCACGTCCATCGGGGGGACTGTCGCATTAGCTACTTGACGCGCGTATACCCGCCGCCCATGCGGTCAAACCACCCGCGGAACGGGCCGGGAAGCGAACGGCTGCCGGCGCCGAAAAGGCCACGAAACGAATGCTTCACCCGGGCCTTTCGCGACATCGACCTCCGGGCGCTCGCCTCGGCGGTAGGCTGCCGAACAGGTTGAGTTCACAGCTGCGTCTCTAGCGCGAGCGCTGCGGCAAAGCGCTGTCACTCCCTTCTCACCACTCCGATAGGCGCTTTCATGGCTGCTATTCGCGCCGCAAATTCGGCGGACCCACATGACCCCGCACAGTGCCGGTACACGGCTCACTTCGACAGGGCACACCTGTTCGTCTACGCACGCAGCCTCGGCACGGTCGCTGCTGTTCCTCAACGACGAGCTCCGCAAGGCGCGCGTCTACTGCAGCGTGGTCGACGGGGCAGCGGTCCGGCCCCCGACCACACACAGCGCCGCGTCGTAACGCCGACCTAACCCGTTGCACTGGTCAGGGTTTCGGTCCGTCGCCCAGCTCGTCTGCGAAGCGCCGCAATGCGTCGATGAGCGCGCGAAGCACTCGGTGCGCGGCGCTCAGGTCCGCATCGGATAGCCCGCCGAGGGCGATCCGGGTATGGCCGCTCAGCGGGCTGAAAAACGACCGCGCGGTGGCCAGGCCGTATTCGTCGTTGCGCAACAACACCTTTCGGCGATCCGCCGGATGGTTGTCACGACGGATGTGACCCCCGTCGATCAGCCGGTCCACCAGGTAGGTGATCGCCGATCCCGACAACCCCATCCGGTGACTGAGGTCGCCGGAGGTCATCGGTCGCCCGCCGGTTTCCGCCGCCATGATGTGGAGCAGGGCGCGAAAGTCATTGGGCCGCATGCTAAGTATCGGCGCGAACAGCCGGCCGATCTGATCGGACTCGGTTGACAGCTCCCGCAGATCGGCCGAGATCAGCGACTCCAGCTCATCGCGGCCGCAGCGCTGGGCATCAGCGTCCATATCTGTATGCAGCATATCGCCGATCGGCCGTTATTTCAGTTCCTTAACGGTTAAGTGAGGATGCGTCGACGGGCCCGCCGCCGGCCGCCGCCCGCTCGCTCGCTTGGCGCAACCGGCTGAAGTTCATTAAATTAATGTTTAAGTTATTGAACAAGGTGGTATGTCGGTAGCGGGCGACGCGGGGCGCGTCTGGCGGTCAGCGCTGTGGTTTTGCCCGCCTCATCGGCGGGTATGACGCGTGTGTTTGGACCGCGCAGGCCTGGGCATGCCAAGCCGTCCGGGAGGGAGCGCTTGCGCACATGAGGGCTTTGTCGTTTTCGCCGGCCACGGCCTCGCCGCCGGTGACCATCGGTTGGTGCACCGCTGACGACTTCGAAGCGTGGCGATCGAACGTGCGCCGGATGGTGCTTGGCGACGTCGCGGACTTCGTCGCCGCGCGGCGCGTCGGCGAGCTCGACGATGCGCGCATCGACGCCGCCGGCGACATCCTGGTGGAGTTCGTCTCCGGCGGTAAATGCCTGCGTTCCACCTTTGTGTACCTGGGTTGGCTATGCGGCGCGGCGCCCGACGATTCAGCGCTGCGGGCCGCGGCCAGTTTCGAATTGCTGCATGCCTTTGCGCTGCTGCAAGACGACGTCATGGACGGTTCCGCGCAACGGCGCGGACGCCCCTCGGCGCACCGCCAATTCGGCCAGTGGCACCGCGAGCGCGGCCTGTCCGGCTCGTCGCGGCGATTCGGCGAATCGGCCGCCATCCTGCTCGGCGACCTGTGCCTCATCTGGGCCGAACAGATGCTGCGCGACAGCGGCGTCGAGCCGCTGCGCCTGCAACGCGTGTGGCCCCGCTATGACGCCATGCGCACCGAGCTCGCCGTCGGGCAGTTCGCCGACCTGATCAACGACGCGCGGCAGATACCCGGGCTGGAAGTCGTGCTCGACGTGGCACGGCGCAAGTCGGGGAACTACACCGTGCGCCGGCCGCTGGAAATCGGCGCGGCCATGGCCGGGTGCGACGATCGAACGCTGTCCCAACTGGGCCGCTACGGTGCCGCCGTCGGGGAGGCGTTCCAGCTCCGTGACGACGTCCTCGGCGTTTTCGGTTCGCCGGCCAGCACGGGCAAGCCCTGTGCGGGCGACCTGCTCGAGCGCAAGGCGACCAGCGTCGTGGTGGCCGCCCACCAGTTGGCCGATGCGCCGGTGCGGCGTGAACTTCACGAACTCGCGAATCGTGAAACCCTCGACGACACCGCGATCGACAGGTGGAAAGCGCTCATCGTCGAGACGGGGGCGGTGCGGCTGATCGAGGAGATGATCGGCGACCGCATCGCTTCCGCGTGCGAGCACCTCGGCGACCTGCCGATCGATGGGCCGGTTCGCACCGCGCTGGCCGAAATGGCAGCCGTCTGCACGGATCGCGCCGAATGACGAGCACCGACCGGGGAGCCTGTTGATCATGCGGACCATCGAAGGGCGCGGAGATCACGTGGTGGTGGTCGGCGCCGGACTGGCCGGCCTTGCCGCGGCGTTGCACCTGGCCGGCCGGGGCCGTGCGGTCACGGTGGTCGAGCGCGAGCCGTGGCCCGGCGGGCGGGCCGGTCGCCTCGACATCGACGGCTACCGCATCGACACCGGGCCGACGGTGCTCACCATGCCGGACATCATCGACGAGACGTTCGCGGCGGTCGGCGAACAACTACGCGACCGCATCCAGCTGCTGACGGTGGACCCGGCCTATCGCGCCGTGTTCGCCGACGGCAGCGCGCTGGACGTGCACAGCGACGCGGATCGGATGGCCGACGCCGTCGCCGAGTTCGCCGGCTTCGCGCAGGCGGCGGGCTATCGGCGGCTTCGGGAGTGGCTGACACGGTTGTACCGCACCGAATTCGACGGGTTCATCGCCGCGAACTTCGACTCACCACTGTCGCTGCTCACCCCGCAGTTGGCGCGGCTGACCGCGATCGGCGGCTTCCGCAAATGGGACCGGATGGTCAAGCGGCACATCAGCGACCCGCGGCTGCAGCGGATCTTCACCTTCCAGTCGCTGTACGCCGGCGTGGCGCCGCGCGACGCCCTGGCGGTCTACGCGGTGATCGCCTACATGGACACCATCTCGGGCGTGGTGTTTCCGCGCGGCGGGGTGCGGGCGCTGCCCGACGCGCTGGCCGCGGCCGCCGCGGACGCCGGCGTCGAATTTCGTTACCGCGCAACCGTTACCGCGCTCGAGCGGGCGGGCGGTCGGGTGACCGCCGTGGTGACCGAGCAGTCCGGACGCATCGCCTGCGATGCGGTGGTGTTGACCACCGAACTGCCGCAGACCTACGCGCTGCTGGGCCGCACACCGCGTCGCGCCGTGCGGCTGCGCGCCTCACCCTCGGCCGTTGTGGCGCATCTGGGTTGCCCCGCCGTCGCATCCACGACCGCCCACCACACCATCCTGTTCGGCGAGGCGTGGGATCAGACCTTCACCGACATCGTCCGCGACGGCCGGCTCATGCGGGACCCGTCGCTTCTGGTCACCCGGCCGACGGCCGGCGACCCCACCCTGGCGCCCGAGGGGCGTGATCTGCTCTACGTGCTCGCCCCCGCCCCGAACCTGGATCGCGGGACCATCGATTGGGCCACTGCCGGCGACCGCTACGTCGAGGACATGATCGCGCGCGTCGGCGACCGGCTGCTGCCCGGGTTACCATGCGACGCAACAGTTTTGAGCGTCGTCACGCCCGCCGACTGGGCCCGCCAGGGCATGGCGGCCGGCAGTCCGTTCGCGCTGGCCCACACGTTCGGCCAGACCGGACCGTTTCGCCCGGGCAACCTGGTGCGCGGCATCGACAACGCGGTGCTCGCCGGGTCCTCCACGGTGCCCGGCGTCGGCGTTCCGACCACGCTGATTTCCGGGCGGCTCGCCGCCGACCGCATCACCGGGGTCGCCGCGCGGTCGGCCGCGCACGTCGACATGAAAGCCGGTTCGGCATGATGCGCGGCGAGCTGACGGCGGCCGGGATCGACGACCCGTGGTTGCGCGACGGGTATCGCCGGTGCCGGGAACTCAACGCCGCGCATGGCCGCACCTTCTTTCTCGCGACCCGGTTGCTCGCGCCCGACCAGCGGCCACCCGTTCATGCGCTGTACGGTTTCGCCCGGTACGCCGACGACATCCTCGACGATCTCGACCCGGCGGTCGGCGCCGACGTCCGCGGTCGCCGGCTGGCGCAGCTGTCGCAGCGATTCTTCTCCGGCGATGCGCACCGCGACGATCCGCTGGTCGCCGCCGTGACCGACACCGTGCGGCGCTATCGGATCAGCGCGGAGCTGTTCGAGGACTTCTTGGCGTCGATGCGGATGGACCTCACGGTCACCGACTATCCGGACCGCAAGGCCCTCAACCGCTACATGCGCGGCTCGGCGGAAGCCATTGGACTGCAAGTGCTTCCGATACTGGGCACGGTGACGCCCGTGCAGGAGGCGGCGCCGTACGCCGCGGCGCTGGGCCGCGCGTTCCAGCTCACCAATTTCCTGCGTGACGTCGACGAGGACCTGCAGCGCGGCCGGGTCTACCTGCCGGCCGACGAACTCGCCGCCGACGGCGTCGACCGGGAGTTGTTGACGTGGTGTCACACCCACCGCCGCACCGATCCGCGGGTGCGCCGTGCTCTGGTCGCCCAGCACGAAATCGCCAGGCAGACTTATCGATTCGCCGCCGACGGGATCGCCACGCTCGCCCGCCGCTCGCGACCGTGCGTGGCGACCGCGGCGGCGCTGTACTCGGAGATCCTGGACTGCATCGAAAGAAGCGACTTCGCGGTGTTCGATCACCGGGCCACCGTCGGCACGACGCGACGGCTTCGGGTCGCCGGTGCGGGACTGATACGGTCGTGGCGGGCGCGCAACGGCGCGCGGGGCGTTCGTCAATCGGGGGCCGCATGAGCGATCGGTGGCAATACCTGGCGGTGCTGGCCGCATGCCTGGTGATCACCGCGCCGCTGGAGATCTTCGGCCCCGGCGTCTACCGCCAGTGGCGACGGGCCCTCAAGGCGATCGTGCCGGTGGCCGCGGTGTTCTTGATCTGGGATGAGATCGCCGTCGCCGCGCACGTGTGGACTTACGACCGCGCCTATCTGTGTGGCCTGGGCATCCCGTTCCGGGTGCCGATCGAAGAGGTGCTGTTCTTCCTCGTCATTCCGGTCTGCGCGTTGCTGACCTACAACGCCGTGACCACCATCCTGGACAAGGTGCACCGCCGATGACGGGCCTGGGCTACACGCTGCCGGCCGCGCTGGCGGTATTGCTGGTCTGCGCACTGGAATTGGCGGTGCTGCGCACCGGGCTCTTCCGGCGTGCGGCGTACTGGCTGTCGATGCTGATCGTGCTGGGATTCCAGATCCCGGTGGACGGCTGGCTGACGAAACTCAGCTCCCCCGTCGTCAGCTACGACGATCGGCAGCTGAGCGGCCTGCGCTTCCCATTCGACATCCCGGTCGAAGACTTTCTGTTCGGCTTCGCGTTGGTCACCGCGGTGCTGCTGCTGTGGGAGCGGCAACGTGCGCGTCGGTGATGCTGGTCCCGCGCCCGCCGACCTGGCGGCCGCGTTCGACGCGGGCGCGCCGGCTTACGACCGGCTGGTCGGGGCCAGCCCCGGTTACCACGCGCAGCTGACCTTGTCGGCGCGCCGAATGCGAATCCCGAACCGCGGCAACGGGTTACGGTTGCTCGATGCCGGCTGCGGCACGGGCGCCTCGACGGCCGCGCTGCTCGCCGTCGCACCGGAGGCCGACATTGTCGCCGTCGACGCCTCGCGCGGAATGCTCGACGCGGCGCGCGCCAAACAGTGGCCCGCCTCGGTGCGCTTCGTGCACACGCCGGTCGAAGAGCTGGCCGAGCACGGGATCACCGGACCGTTCGACGGCATCCTGGCCGCCTATCTGATCCGCAACGTCGCCGACCGGGACGCACAGCTGCGCAGGTTCCGCGAGCTGTTGCGTCCGGGCGGCACCCTGGCGGTGCACGAATACTCGGTGCGCGACTCCTCCGCCGCGACCCGCATCTGGCACGCCGTGTGCTGGGCCATCATCATTCCCGCCGGGTGGTGGCGCACCCGGGACGCCGGGCTGTATCGCTACCTGTGGCGCAGCGTATTGGATTTCGACGGCGCCGCGCGGTTCGAGACCCGCCTCGCCGACGCCGGCTTCACCGCCGTGCACAGCGAGACGATGCCCGGTTGGGAGACCAACATCGTGCACACCTTCCTGGCGGACGCGCCGCGATGACCGCTGACCGGCGGCGCCGAACCTTCGCCGCACCAACGGGATTGCCGGACGCCGGTGCGCTGCCCGAGCGCCCCCGGGTGGCCGTCGTCGGCGGCGGGATCGCCGGCCTGAGCGCCGCCACCGGGCTGGCCGAGCGCGGCGTCGTCGTCGAGGTCATCGAAAGCGAGCGCTACCTGGGCGGCCGGGTGGGGGGCTGGACCGAGCGCGACGGCGGCGCCGAGCTCGCGATGAACCGCGGCTTCCACGCGTTCTTCCGGCAGTACTACAACCTGCGCGCCCTGCTGAGCCGGATCGACCCGCAACTGCGGATGCTCACTCCCGTCGCGGATTACCCGCTGATCGACGGCGCCGGACGGCGCGACACCTTCCGCGGGCTGCCGCGCACCCCGCCGTGGAACGCCGTGGTCTTCGCCGCGCGCAGCCCGACGTTCCGGCTGCGAGACTTCACCCGCATCGACGCCCGCGCGGCCGCACCGCTGGCCGCCGTATCGGTGCCCGGCACCTACCAGCGCCTGGACCACACCGACGCCGCGACGTTTCTCTCCGACATCCGATTCCCCGAGGCCGCAAGGCATCTGGCGTTCGAGGTGTTCTCCCGCAGCTTCTTCGCCGATCCCTCCCAGCTCTCCGCGGCCGAGCTGGCGACCATGTTTCACATCTACTTCCTCGGATCGTCCGAGGGCCTGATCTTCGACGTGCCGTCGGCGAACTACGACAGCGCCCTGTGGGAGCCGTTGCGCGGCTACCTCGAGGGTCGCGGCGCGCGGTTCCGGCTCGCCACCAAGGTGCTGCGCATCGAGACCGCACCGGCGAAGTCTTTTCGGGTGCACACTGATTCCGATGACCACTGCGAGGTCGACGCCGTCGTATTGGCCACCGACGTCGCGGGTTTACAGCGGATCGTCGCGGCGTCCCGCGACGGCGCGGAATCCAGGGCGTACGAGTGCAACTCGACCACCGAACCATGATGCGCGCCGGCCCAGTCGCGGGCTTCGCTTTCGTAGCGCTCCAGCACGCTGATGTTGTCGAGCGGTTCATGGCCGGCGGTGCCCAAAAACGCCGGCCGGTGCGCCGCGACCGGTCGGTCGAGCCACAGCCGATGCACGGCGAACGGCGGCGCGCTGCGCAGCCGCGAGATCTGGGTGCGCCAGGCCTCGGTGCCCAGATCCGGGGACGCCGCGACGATCCGCTGTAAACCCGCGACGTCGGTGGCCAATACGACGGCGTCGACCTCGCAGTGGTCATCG
>NZ_LZKY01000164.1:0-949 GCF_001673055.1 Mycobacterium sp. 1245801.1 | reverse complement strand
TCTGTCTGCAAGCCAAGGGATTTCGTCAACCGCTGCACTTCAGCGGAGCCGTTGATCGGGTGATCACCGTTCTGGTGATTCCAGGCCATGTCGAAGCGCTTGCGGGCCTGTTCGAATTCTTCTTGGGCTGCGGTGGAGCATCGGCCGGCAGCATGGAAAGCCTCTGCCAGTTGAGAGATCTGAAAAGGGCTACCGGCCTGCAAGCTCTGGTTGATCGCCCATGGGTCACCGCCAGCTCTGGCGATGAGATCGCCAATGCTTAGCTCGATCAGTTGCATCGCACCACCCGCCAACCCGCACCCTGTTCTTCTGGAGCAGCTATGACGCTACCCCGCTGGTAACCTCTCCACGCCGGTTCAAGCCGACGCTGCGGTGCAATTTGCCGCCGTTCGCTCGTCGAGCGCCTGATCGATCAATGTGGTACTGGAATGCCGTCGCAGAGTTATCGAGCCGCTAGGCGCGCTCGCGTCACCAGGCGGATTCGCCATCGATGGTCGCGAGGTCTCGCATGGGTAGAAAATTACGGGCGGACGCCGTTGGCCGCTATTCACTATGTACTAGCCTCGACGCAGCGCAGACACGGCTTCATCTCACTAGCGAATCCCAGCGACGTCAGGCCGGTCCGACGACGATCTGCCTCAAACCGATGCTGACGGCCGCATAAAGTCGGTGGTCTTACGCCAGCGATCAGTCACCTTCGAGATAAAGAATCTGCGCCGTTCGCCGGGGTGAAGTGAGCGAAGCGCTGCCTCGGCTTAGCATTCGGACATGCGCGATATCGAAGCGATTGACGCCGATCTGCAGTTGGTGTCGCGCGCTTGGTGCGCGGCTTTGGTGGCAAATGATCACGCACCGAGTACCACCCTGATCGACCAGCTTCGCGAGGAGCGACAGCAGTGAGGCGCTGCGTCCGGAACTGACATGACCGGATACCACTAGAGGTAGCGTC
>NZ_LZKY01000163.1:0-3963 GCF_001673055.1 Mycobacterium sp. 1245801.1 | reverse complement strand
GTGCCGACCGCGTTGAACATGATCGGGCGCGCCATCGGGTCATACGGGGACTTCGTGAACTTCTACGCCTGCGACATCACCCTGAAGATCAACGGTCTGCAGGCCGGCGGCCCGGTCCGCACGGTCCGGCTGTTCCAGCAGCCGACGGGTAGGTGCACGCCGCAATGAGAACTCTCGAACCCCCGAACCGGGTCCGCATCGGGCTGATGGGCATCGTCGTCACGGTGCTGGTGATCGGAGTGGGCCAAAGCTTCACCAGCGTCCCGATGTTGATGGCCAAACCGCATTACTACGGGCAGTTCGCCGATACCGGCGGTCTCAGCAAGGGCGATAAGGTGCGCATCGCCGGCGTGGACGTCGGCAAGGTGGAGGGTCTCAAGATCGACGGCGATCACATCGTGATCCAGTTCAACGCCGGCACCGCGACCTTCGGCACCGAGAGCAGGCTGGCCGTCAAGACGGACACCATCCTCGGAAAGAAGGTGCTCGAACTCGAGCCGCGCGGCAGCCAGACGCTGCGGCCCGGGTCGACGTTGCCGATCGGCCAGAGCACCACGCCCTATCAGATCTACGACGCGTTCTTCGACGTCACCAAGGCCGCGCAGGGCTGGGACATCGACGCCGTCAAGCAGTCGCTGCACGTGCTGTCGCAGACCATCGACCAGACCTACCCGCACCTGAGCCCCGCGCTCGAAGGCGTGGCCAAGTTCTCCGACACCATCGGCAAGCGCGACGAAGAGGTCAAGCACCTGCTCGCCCAGGCCAACCAGGTGGCGGGCATCCTCGGTGACCGTAGCGACCAGATCGACCGGGCGCTGGTCAACGCCAAGACCCTGCTGGCCGCCTTCAACGAACGCGGCCAGGCCATCAACGCCCTGCTGAGCAACGTCGCGGCGTTCTCCGAACAGGTCAAGGGCCTGATCAACGACAACCCGAACCTCAACCACGTGCTGGAGCAGCTGCGCACCGTAAGCGACATCCTGGTGCAGCGCAAAGACGACCTGGCCAACGGTTTCACCGAGGTCGGCAAGTTTCTGCCGTCGCTGAACGAGGCCATCGCCTCCGGCCCGTTCTTCAAGGTGGTGCTGCACAACCTGGCGCTGTACCAGATTTCGCAGCCCTGGGTAGACGCCGCCTTCAAGAAGCGCGGCATCGACCCGGAGAACTTCTGGCGCAGTGCGGGATTGCCGGCCTACCGGTTCCCCGACCCCAACGGCACCCGGTTCCCCAACGGCGCGCCGCCGCCGGCACCGCCGGTGCTCGAGGGCACGCCCGATCACCCGGGTCCGGCCGTCCCGCCGGGATCGCCGTGCTCGTACACGCCGGCCAATCCGGGCGGCAACGTCACCGTCGGGGACGAGGGTCTGCCGCGGCCGTGGAACCCGTTGCCCTGTGCGGGCGCGACGACGGGCCCGTTCGGTGGGCCGGGCTTCCCCGCGCCGGTCGACGTGATGACGTCGCCGCCCAACCCCAACGGTCTGCCGCCCACGCCGGGCATCCCGATCGCGGGCCGGCCGGGCGACCCGCCGCCAGACGTTCCGGGCACCCCGGTGCCGTTGCCGGCGCAAGCACCGCCGGGCGCGCGCACCGAGAACCTGGCGCCGGCCGGGCCGACGCCGCCACCGTCGACGTTCGCGCCGGGCTTCCCGCCGGGGCCCGCCGCGCCACCCGGGCCGGGTAACCAGCTGCCGGCACCGTTCATCAACCCGGGCGGAACCGGAGGCAGCGGCGCAGCGGGGGGAGGTAGCCAGAATTGAGCACCATCTTTGACGTCCGCAACATTCGGTTACCGAAGATGACGCGGACATCGGTGATCATCGGATCGTTGGTGATCGTGTTGGCTCTCGTCGTCGGCTACGTCGGCTGGCGGCTGTACGAGAAGCTGACCAACAACACCGTGGTGGCCTACTTCCCGGCGGCGAACGCGCTGTACCCGGGCGACAAGGTCCAGATCATGGGCTTGCGCGTGGGCGCGATCGACAAGATCGAGCCCAGCGGCAACAAAATGAAGGTCACCTTCCACTACGAGAACAAGTACAAGGTTCCGGCGAACGCCTCGGCGGTGATCCTCAACCCGACCCTGGTGGCCTCGCGGTCCATTCAGCTGGAGCCGGCCTATAAGGGCGGTCCGGTGCTGGCCAACAACGCGGTGATCCCCGAGGAGCGCACCCAGGTGCCGGTGGAGTGGGACCAGCTGCGCAACAGCATCACCAACATCATCTCCAAGCTGGGCCCCACACCCGAGCAGCCGACGGGGCCGTTCGGTGAGGTCATCACGTCCTTCGCCGACGGCCTGGCCGGCAAGGGCAAGCAGATCAACACCACGCTGACCAACCTGTCGCAGGCACTGACCGCGCTGAACGAGGGTCGCGGCGACTTCTTTGCGGTGGTGCGCAGCCTGGCGCTGTTCGTCAACGCGTTGCACCAGGACGACCAGCAGTTCGTCGCGCTCAACCAGAACCTGGCGGATTTCACCACCCGGCTGGCGCACAACGACAACGACCTGGCCAACGCGATCCAGCAGTTCGACAGCCTGCTCACCACCGTGCGCCCCTGGCTGGACCAGAACCGCGGCGTGCTGACCCACGACATCAACAACCTCGAGACCGCGACGAACGCGTTGCTGCAACCGGATCCGCTGAACGGGCTGGAGACCGCGCTGCACGTGCTGCCGACGGCCGCGGCGAACATCAACCAGATCTATCACCCGTCGCACGGTTCGGTGGTCGCCATCCCGTCGATCACCAACTTCGCGAACCCGATGCAGTTCATCTGCAGCGCGATCCAGGCCGGCAGTCGGCTGGGCTACCAGGAGTCGGCCGAACTGTGTGCGCAGTACCTCTCGCCGATCCTCGACGCGATCAAGTTCAACTACCCGCCGTTCGGCTTGAACCTGTTCAGCACGGCGGAGACGCTGCCCAAGGAAGTCGCGTATTCCGAGGACCGGCTGCACCCACCGAACGGATACAAAGACACCACCGTTCCCGGCATCTGGGTGCCGGACACCCCGACGTCGCACCGCAACACCCAGCCGGGCTGGATCGTCGCTCCCGGCATGCAGGGCCAGCAGGTCGGGCCGATCACCGCGGGCCTGATGACCCCCGAATCGCTGAGTGAGCTGATGGGTGGTCCGAACATCGAACCCGTCCAGTCGACCCTGCAGACCCCGCCGGGTCCGCCGAACGCCTACGACGAGAACCCGATCGTGCCGCCCATCGGGCTGAACGCCCCGGTGCCGATCCAACCGCCGCCGCCCGGACCGGATGTGGTCCCGGGCCCGGTCGCCCCGACACCGGCGCCGGTGTCCGCGCCCGCGCCGAACGCGGGCGGGCCGCCGGTACCCGCTGACTTTGGAGGTGGGCAGTGAGGGGCGCGACGAGCGCGTTGAGCGCGAGGAGCAAGCCGAACCGACGGCCAGTGAGGGGCGCGCTTCGGCTGATCCGCCATCGGGCGTGGCAAGGGCTGACCCTGCTGGTGGCCGCGACGGTGTTGAGCTCGTGTGGTTGGAAGGGCATCTCCAACGTCTCGATCCCGGGTGGACCCGGCAGCGGGTCGGGGGCCATGACCCTCTACGTGCAGGTGCCCGACACCCTGGCGATCAACGGCAACAGCAAGGTGATGGTCGCCGACGTCTTCGTCGGCTCGATCAAGGCCATCAACCTGAAGAACTGGATCGCCACCCTGACGCTCGGTGTGGACAAGAACGTCAAGTTGCCCAAGAACGCCACGGCCAAGATCGGCCAGACGTCGCTGCTGGGTTCCCAGCACGTCGAGCTGGCCGCGCCGCCGAACCCGTCGCACGAACTGCTCAAGAGCGGCGACACCATTCCGCTGAAGAATTCGACCTCGTACCCCACCACCGAGCAGACGCTGGCCAGCCTCTCGCTGATCCTGCGCGGCGGCGGCATCCCGAACCTGGAGGTGCTGCAGAACGAGGTCTACAACATCTTCAATGGGCGCGGC
>NZ_LZKY01000162.1:0-981 GCF_001673055.1 Mycobacterium sp. 1245801.1 | reverse complement strand
CCCGCGTGACCGCTGGTAACCTCTCCACGCCGGTTCAAGCCGACGCTGCGGTGCAATTTGCCGCCGTTCGCTCGTCGAGCGCCTGATCGATCAATGTGGTACTGGAATGCCGTCGCAGAGTTATCGAGCCGCTAGGCGCGCTCGCGTCACCAGGCGGATTCGCCATCGATGGTCGCGAGGTCTCGCATGGGTAGAAAATTACGGGCGGACGCCGTTGGCCGCTATTCACTATGTACTAGCCTCGACGCAGCGCAGACACGGCTTCATCTCACTAGCGAATCCCAGCGACGTCAGGCCGGTCCGACGACGATCTGCCTCAAACCGATGCTGACGGCCGCATAAAGTCGGTGGTCTTACGCCAGCGATCAGTCACCTTCGAGATAAAGAATCTGCGCCGTTCGCCGGGGTGAAGTGAGCGAAGCGCTGCCTCGGCTTAGCATTCGGACATGCGCGATATCGAAGCGATTGACGCCGATCTGCAGTTGGTGTCGCGCGCTTGGTGCGCGGCTTTGGTGGCAAATGATCACGCACCGAGTACCACCCTGATCGACCAGCTTCGCGAGGAGCGACAGCAGTGAGGCGCTGCGTCCGGAACTGACATGACCGGATACCACTAGAGGTAGCGTCGTAGCTGGTCGGAAGCATAGACGGCGGGTTGGCGGGTGGTGCGATGCAACTGATCGAGCTAAGCATTGGCGATCTCATCGCCAGAGCTGGCGGTGACCCATGGGCGATCAACCAGAGCTTGCAGGCCGGTAGCCCTTTTCAGATCTCTCAACTGGCAGAGGCTTTCCATGCTGCCGGCCGATGCTCCACCGCAGCCCAAGAAGAATTCGAACAGGCCCGCAAGCGCTTCGACATGGCCTGGAATCACCAGAACGGTGATCACCCGATCAACGGCTCCGCTGAAGTGCAGCGGCTCGTCAAATCGCTTGGTGCACAGTCCGAGCAGTTGCCCAAAATCGGTAGCGACCTGGAGAA
>NZ_LZKY01000161.1:0-23787 GCF_001673055.1 Mycobacterium sp. 1245801.1 | reverse complement strand
AACGCGGTGGTCTCCTCCAGCTCGAGCTGCGGGCCGATTTCGCGGGTGTAGGCGATGAAGTCGTCGGTGACCTGGTGCAGCGCCACCTCGGTCACGTCGAGGCGATGGGCGAAGATCAGCTGCAGCAGCAGGTCGAACGGGCCCTCGAAATTGGTCAGGCGGACTTGGAAGCCAGCCCCGTAGCCGTTCTGCTGTGGCGCCTCACCGGTTGCGGCCGCGTTCACGCGCCGAATCGGTCGATGAATTCGCGGGCCAGCGCGCGATAGGCGATGGCGCCGGTGGAGCGCGGGGCCCACGTGGTGATGGGTTCGCCGGCGACGCTGGTCTCCGGGAATCGCACGGTCCGGGTGATGACGGTGTCGAACACCAGGTCACCGAACCGCTCCACCACGCGGGCCATCACCTCGCGGGAGTTGACCGTCCGCGGGTCGTACCGGGTGAGCAGGATCCCGCTGATCTCGAGCTTCGGGTTGAGCCGGTCGCGCACCTTGTCGACGGTGTCGGTCAGCAACGCCAGGCCCCGCAGCGAGAAGTATTCGCACTCGGTGGGGATCACCACGCCGTCCGCGCAGGCCAGCCCGTTGACGGTGAGCAGGCCCAGCGACGGCTGGCAGTCGATCAGCACGTAGTCGTAGCGGTCCAGCACCGGGTGCAGCGCGCGGCCCAGGGTCTGCTCGCGGCCCACCTCGTTGACCAGCTGGATCTCGGCGGCCGACAGGTCGATGTTGCTGGGCACCAGATCCATGTGCTTGACCCGGGTCTGCAGCAGCACGTCGTCGATGGACACCCGCGGCTCGACCAGGACGTTGTGGATGGTCTTGTCCAGCTCGTAGTGCGGGACGCCCAGGCCCGCGGACAGCGCGCCCTGCGGATCCATGTCCACCAGCAGCACCCGGCGGCCGTATTCGGCCAGCGCGGCGCCCAGATTGATGGTGGACGTGGTCTTCCCGACGCCGCCCTTCTGGTTGCACATGGCGACGACTTTGGCCGGGCCGTGCGAGGTGCGCGGCTGTGGCTCCGGGATCGCCCGCGGCGGCCGCCCGGTCAGGCCGAGCTCGACGCCGTTGTCCGGCTGCTCGGTCATGGCGGGGGTGTTCGGGAGGTGAACATCGTCGGAAAGTCTAACGGGTTCGGCGCGCGAAACCCGGCGACCCGCAGGCAATTAACCAGCCAATATGGGCAAAAATCGGTGGTAGAACGCACATCCCGACAGCCTATTCACTTCAGTCACATGTGCACCAATTTCCGGGGGGTGATGCGACGTCGAAACGCGCTAGCACCGGCGCTAGCGCTGTCGCGGATGACCGATAGTCACCGCCGGCGGCCGCGAGGCCGGCCGGCCGACACCGCCACCGGCCTATGGTGGCGGCTATGAACCTGAAGCGACGGATACCTCTGCTGCGGTGGTCGGTCTGGCGCATGGCCGCCGGGAATCGCAACATCATTACCACGGGCCAGATCGGTGACGGGCGCGAGGCGGCCGCCGTCGAGTACGTGCTGCGCAACGCCCGGGCCGGCGACATCGACGACGTGCTGGCCACCATCGACAAGTTCGCCTACGACAAGTCACTGCTGATCAACGTCGGCGACGAGAAAGGGCAGCTGCTCGACGCCGCGGTCCGCCGCGCCGATCCCGCGCTCGCGCTCGAACTGGGCACCTACGTCGGCTACGGCGCCCTACGCATCGCCCGGGCCGCCCCGAAGGCCAAGGTGTTCTCCGTCGAGCTCGCCGAGGCCAACGCGGCCAACGCCCGACAGATCTGGGCCCACGCTGGGGTCGCCGACCGGGTGACGTGTGTGGTCGGCACCATCGGCGACGGTGGGCGCACCCTCGACGCGCTGGCCAACGAGCATGGATTTACTTCTGGCACCTTGGATTTCGTGTTCCTGGACCACGACAAGGACGCCTACCTGGACGACCTGAGGAGCATCCTGGACCGGGGCTGGTTGCATCCGGGGTCGATCGTGGTCGCCGACAACGTCCGGGTGCCGGGCGCACCGAAGTACCGGGAGTACATGCGCCAACAACAAGGCCAGCGGTTCAACACCGTCGAGCACAAGGCGCACCTCGAATATCAGACCCTGCTGTCCGACCTGGTGCTCGAGTCCGAGTATCTCGGCTGAGCGGCCCGGTGCGACAACGCTATTGGGCCCGGGGATGGGCTTCGGCCCACACCTCGCGCAGCGCGTGCACCGTCACCATGGTGTAGATCTGCGTCGTCGTCACCGAGGCATGGCCCAGCAGCTCCTGCACGACGCGCACGTCGGCGCCGCCCTCGAGCAGGTGGGTGGCGAAGGAATGCCGCAGCATGTGCGGCGACACCCCGGAGGTGATCCCGGCGCGCTCGGCCGCGTCCTGCAGCACCTGCCACGCGCTCTGCCGCGACAACCGCCCGCCGCGCACGTTGAGGAAGATGCCCGGCGTTCCGCGCCCACGACGCGCCAGCTCCGAACGGCCCCGCACCAGATAGGCGTCCAGCGCGGCGACCGCCGGACGCCCGATCGGCACCAGCCGTTGCTTGCCGCCCTTGCCGCGCAACAACACCGAGCGGGCGTGGGTGTCGACGTCGTCGACGTCGAGGCCGACGGCCTCGGAGATCCGTGCGCCGGTGGAGTACAGCAGTTCCAGCAGCGCCCGGTTCCGCAAAGTCAGCGGGCCGTCGGCCGGGCTCTCGCCGCCGGCGGCCTCCAGCAGCGCCAGAACCTGGTCGATCGTCAGGCTTTTGGGCAACCGGCGCCCCGGGGTGGGCGGGCGGACCGCGCGCGCCACGTCGAGTTCGGCCAGCCCTTCGGCGGCGGCGAACCGGTGCAGCCCGCGCACCGCGATCAGCGCTCGGGCCGCCGACACCGCGGACAGCGCGGCGGCCCCGGTGTCGGGATCGCCGCGGCGCAACGCCACCAGGAATTCGCTGACGTCGTTCTCGCCCACCTTGGCCAGGTCGTGAATTCCCCGGTCCGACAGGTGTTTTGTGTAGCGGCGCAGGTCGCGGCTGTACGAGCTCAGGGTGTTGGCGGCGACGCCGCGCTCGATCGTGAGGTGGTCAAGGTAGCCCTGCAACTGGGTGTCCAGCGCCACCGTGGTCATTGTGCGGCCTTGCGCGCGGCGAACGCCGTCGGCCTGTCGATCCACTCACTGTCCACCGGACGCGGCTGCGCAAATCCCTCGGTGACCGCGTGCGCGGCCAGAATCCCGGCAATGGCAATGGAATTCACCACCTCGCCGCTGAACACCAGCCGGGCCGCCTCGGCAATCGGAAACCAGCGCAGCGTCATGTCGGCTTCCTCGTGATGCGCCTCGGGCCGATCCACCGCGCTCAGCCCGGTGGCCAGGTAGATCCGCACCGATTCGTCGCTGAATCCGGGGGCGGAGTTCAGATCGGCCAGCACCTGCCAGGTGTCCGCCCGCAGGCCGGCCTCCTCCTGCAGTTCCCGGGCGGCCGTGTGCTGCGGCTCCTCACCCGCGACGTCCAGCAGCCCGGCGGGCAGCTCCCACAGCCGCCGCCCGAAGGCATGCCGGTATTGGTAGACCATGGCGATGTGGTTCTCGGCGTTCAGCGCCGCGATGGCGACCGCCCCGTAGTGCTCGACGACTTCACGCACCGCGATGGTGTCACCGGGCATCCGCACCCGGTCGCTGCGCAGCGCGAAAATCTTTCCGGTGTACAGCGTTTCGGATGACGCCGTGGAGAATTCGTGTTCAGCCACGGGTCGCGGGCTCAGGTATCGGCCGCGCAGCGCTGTCCCGGTGCTGGATGCCGTTCGACGACTGCTCCGGGATCTCCACCGGCAGCAGCTCGCCCGCTTTGTAGTCGATGGCCGCGCCGACGAAGGCCACGAACAGCGGGTGCGGCCGCGTGGGCCGGCTCTTGAGCTCCGGGTGCGCCTGGGTGCCGACGATGAACGGGTGCACGTCCGGCGGGTATTCGACGAACTCCACCAGATGGCCGTCCGGAGAGGTGCCGGAGAACTTCAGGCCGCTCTCGGCGATCTTGTCGCGGTAGGCGTTGTTGACCTCGTAGCGGTGCCGGTGCCGCTCGGACACCTCCGTGGCGCCATAGGCCTGAGCCACAATCGATTCCGGCTCCAGCACCGCCGGGTAGGCGCCCAGCCGCATGGTGCCGCCCAGGTCGGCCTCGCCGGCGACGATGTCGACCTGGTCGGCCATCGTCGAAATGACGGGATCGGGTGTCTCGGGGTCGAATTCGGCCGAGTTCGCCTCGGCCAGACCGGCCGATCGGGCCGCCTCGATCACGATGCATTGCAGGCCCAGGCACAGCCCCAGCACCGGCAGCCCGCGCGACCGTGCGTACCGAATGGCGCCGATCTTGCCCTCGATGCCACGGATGCCGAAGCCGCCGGGGATCAGCACGCCGTGCACGTCGCCCAGCGCCGACGCGGCGTCGGCCGCGCTCTCGCAGTCGTCGGAGGGCACCCACACCATCTCCACCTTGGCGTGGTGGGAGAACCCGCCCGCGCGCAGCGCCTCGGTCACCGAGAGGTAGGCGTCGGACAGGTCAACGTACTTGCCCACCAACGCGATTCGCACCGTCTCGTGCGGCTCGTGCACCCTGCGCAGCAGGTCGTCCCATTCGGTCCAGTCGACGTCGCGGAACGGCAGGCTCAGCCGGCGCACCACGTAGGCGTCGAGTTCCTCGCGGTGCAGCACCTTCGGAATGTCATAGATCGACGGCGCGTCCGGCGTGGAGATGACGCCGTCGATGTCGACGTCGCACATCAGCGCGATCTTGTTCTTCAGCGCCTCCGGGACGGGACGGTCGCAACGCAGGATCAGCGCGTCCGGGGTGATACCGATGCTGCGCAGCGCGGCCACCGAGTGCTGGGTGGGCTTGGTCTTGAGTTCACCCGAGGGGGCCAGGTAGGGCACCAACGAGACGTGCAGGAAGAAGACGTTCTCCCGGCCGACATCGTGACGCACCTGCCGCGCGGCCTCCAGGAAGGGCTGCGACTCGATGTCGCCCACGGTGCCGCCGATCTCGGTGATCACCACGTCGGGCCGGTTGCCCTGGGCGTCGGGCTGGGCCATCGACATGATGCGCCCTTTGATCTCGTCGGTGATGTGCGGAATCACCTGGACGGTGTCGCCGAGGTATTCGCCGCGGCGCTCCTTGGCGATGACCGTCGAATACACCTGCCCGGTAGTGACATTCGCCGAACCGGACAGGTCGCGATCCAGGAACCGCTCGTAATGCCCGACGTCAAGGTCGGTTTCGGCGCCGTCCTCGGTGACGAAGACCTCGCCGTGCTGGAACGGGTTCATGGTGCCGGGGTCGACGTTGAGGTACGGATCGAGCTTTTGCATCGTCACGTACAACCCGCGGGCCGTCAGCAGCTGGCCAAGGCTGCTGGCGGTCAACCCCTTACCCAACGAGGAAGCGACGCCCCCGCTGACGAAGAGGTGCTTGGTGGCGGATTGCGGATGCTTTCGCACAGGCGACCTCCGTGAAGACGGGCAGGGCGTCAAAATTGTCTAGCGAATAACTAGATGGGCCTGCCGACCCACGGAAACCCACCCTAACATCCACCGCGCTGTGCCGCGGCTAACACGCCCGCTACTGAGGCACCGTGATCGACGTCGCCCCGTGACCCGTGCCGTACTGCCCGGCGTGACCGCCGTTCAGCAGGTCGTGCAGGCCCAGGACCGCGGTGATGCGACCGGGCGCGGCGTCGACGTCGTCGACGGTGCTGATGGCCGAGTTCATCCCGGCGTCCGCGCGCGTCACCGCGACGGCGGCGCCGCCGGTCGCCGACCCGTCGCGCCCGGCCAGCAGGGTGCCCGAGCCGTGCGGGGCCAGTGCGGCCGAGAACCGGGCCACGCTGACGCCCCTGTTGCCGGCGTCCTGGGGTAGCGAGCCGCCCGTGACGACCAGCGCGGCGTTCGCCGCGCCCATGTGGTCGGTGGCCTGATAGGTGATGAAGCCGGTGTCGCGCAGCGCCGCCAGCACGGTGTTGCGCGCGACGTCGTCCACGGCGGGCACCGCCGGGTTGGCGTTGGCCAGCAGCGCGATGCCCATCAAATCGCCCGCCTGCGAGCCCTGGTCGACCAGCTTGGTGCTCAGCTGTTGGCCCGCGGGCAGCACCGAAGAGTTCACCACCGTCTGCAGCTTCTCCGCGGAGTTGGCCTCGACGAACTCATCGGTCAGCGACACCGTCCCGGTCACCGTCCCGCCGGCCTGACCGATGAACTTCGACACCGCCGCCACGTCATCGTCCTTGGCGTCGGGGGTGCGGAACACCACCACCGACTTGCCGCCCAACGCGTCGTGCACCATCCGACCGGCCAGTTGGGTGTCGAAATTGTTTGCCGCGCTTAGCTTTTCGTTCAGTACATTCTTCTGGTCGTTGAGCCCGCTGATCTGGGTGGTCAGGTCCCGCTTCTCGTCGCGCAGGCTGGACAGCAAGGTGTCCGACAGGAAGCCGGAGCCCAGCACCACGCCCACCGCCAGCGCCAGGAAGACCGCGGCCAGCGACAGGGCGTGTTGACGCAAGGAGATCATTTAGGTGACCCACCTCTGCACCATCGCGCACAAGTGGTTCCAGTAGTCGGTGACCCAGTGCAGCACCACGCCGTCGGTGCGCGACACCCACAGGGCGACGATGACGGCGATCAGCATGGTCAGCGCCAGCAGCGCGATGGCGCCCGCCGAGATGTGGTTGCGGTACAGGGTGGCCACGGCCTTGGCGTCCACCACCTTCTCCCCCACCCGCAGCCGGGTCAGGAAGGTCGACGGGTTGCTGTGTGCGCGGGTGCGGTCGAAGAACGTCTCGATGTTCGCGGTGTGGCCGGCCGTCACCAGCAGCGCGGCGCCGTGGTGGTCGGCCAGCAGCAGCGCCAGGTCGATCGCCGAGCCCGCGGCGGGGAACGTCATCGCCCCGACGCCGAGGTCCTGGATGCGCTCCAGCCCGGGCGCGTGCCCGTCGGCGTCGGCGGGCAACACGACCTGGGCCCCGCACTTGAGTGCGTCGGTGCTGATCTGGTCGGGGTCGCCGACGATCACCTGCGGGCGGTAGCCCGCCTTGCGCAGGACGTCCGCGCCGCTGCCGACGCCGATCAGCGCCGGCTGATACTCCTTGATGAACGGCTTGAGCGAGCGCAGGTCCTCCTCGGCGCTGGGCTCGTCGGCGACGATCACCACGTGCCGGCGGCGCAGGTCGACGTCGACGTCCGGGATGCCGATGCCGTCGATCAGCAGCGGGCTCTCGCTCTTGATGAACTCGATGGTGTTGCCGGCGAAGGCCTCCAGGTGCGCGGACAGTCCGCTCTTGGCCTCGCGCATCAGGTCGGCGATGTCGTGGTCGGTGCGCTCGGTGCCGCGGACCAGCCGGCGGTCGCCGGCGTACACCCCACCCTCGTGCAGGCGGATCTTGGCGCCGTCCTTGACCTTCTTGAAGATGTCCGGGCCGGCCTCGTCGATCAGCGTCACCCCGTTGTTGACCAGCACCTCGGGACCCATGTTCGGGTAGCGGCCCGACACCGACGGGGAGGCGTTGACGACCGCGGCGATGTCGGCTTCCACCAGCGCGTCGGCCGTGATGCGGTCCAGGTCCAGGACGTCGAGCACGACGATGTCGCCGGGGCACACCCTACGGAGCAGTCGGTCGATGTTCCGGTCAACGCGGGCGGTGCCGACGAGGCCCGGCCGGGCGGGGTTACGGGAGAGCAGGCCTGACATCTTCATGGGGGCGATTCTGTCCGCGAAGGGTGGGCGAGGACGGGAGGCGCGCCGTAACATCAGCCTCAGAAGTTATCTAGAGTCCCACGAGTCACATCTGTATTACGCGTTCCGGACGGTTAGATCTCATCCTTCTGCGCCGCCTCGAGCAGTTCGCGGGCGTGCGCGCGGCCGCTGTCGGATTCGCCCAGCCCGGCCAGCATCCGCGCCAGCTCGGCCACCCGCTCGTCGTCGGCGACCCGCCGCACCACGCTGGTCCCCTTCGGCCCGGCGCCATGCACCACCAGGTGCACGTCGGCGTAGGCCGCGACCTGCGGCAGATGGGTGACGACGATGACCTGGTGGGTGCGCGCCAGCCGCGCCAGCCGCCGCCCGATCTGCACCGCCGCCCGGCCGCCCACGCCGGCGTCCACCTCGTCGAACACCATGGTTGTCCCAGCCGCCGAGGCGGCCAGCACCACTTCCAGCGCGAGCATCACCCGGGACAGCTCGCCGCCGGAGGCGCTCTTGGCCAACGGCAGCTGGTCCATTCCACGGTGCGCGGCGAAGCCGAACTCCACCCGGTCGACGCCGTCGGCGCCGGCCCGGGCCAGCTCGCCCGACGGCAGCACCAGCGTGGCCGTGTCGTCGGCGGAGGACGCGGTGTCCGGCACCACATCGACGGCGACGTCGATGCTGAATTGCGCGTCGGCCATCGCCAGCCCGGACAGCTCGGCGGTGACCTCCTTGGCCAGCCGCTTGGCGGCCTTGCGCCGAATCGTGCTGAGATCGACCGCGGCCCCGGCCAATTCGCGCGCGAGCTCGTCGACCCGGCCCGCCAGGGCGGCCAGCCCCTCCTCCGAGACGTCGAGCTGGGCCAGCCGCTGTCGCGACTCGGCGGCCCAGGCGAGCACCCCGTCGATATCCGCGGCGTACTTGCGGGTCAGCGTGCGCAATTCCGCCTGCCGGGCCAGCTTGGATTCCAGGGCGCTGGCATCGGCCGGCAGCTCGTCGAGGAAGCCGCCCAGTTCGCCGGCGGCGTCGACGACGACGGTCAGCACCTCGTCGAGCTGGCCGGCCAGCGCCACCAGCTTGGCGTCGCCCGTGGATTCCAGTGCGGCCCTTGCCTTTCCAAGGCTGTCGGTCGCGCTGAACCCGGACCCGTCCGCCTCATCCGAGGACAGGGCCGCCCGGGCGGCGGCCGCCGCCTCGCGCAGGGTGTCCAGCTCGGAGAGCCGCACGATCTCGGCGACCAGGGCGTCGTCCTCGCCGGGTTGCGGGTCCACGGCGTCGATCTCGTTCAGCGCGAAGTTCAGCCGGTCGGCCTCCAGCGCGAGCTCGCGCATCCGGTGGCGGCGGTCCAGGAGGTCGCGCCGCGCGGAGAGCCAGGCGTCACGCAGTTTGCAGTAGCGCTCCAGCGCTGGGCCGGCCTTCGCGAACCGGTCCAGCGCGCCGCATTGCTCCTCGGGCCGCATCAGGCGCAGCTGGTCGTTCTGCCCGTGCAGCGTCAGCAGCCCGGCGGTGAAGTCGCCCAGCGACTTGGCCGGCACGCTGCGGCCGCCGAGGTAGGCACGCGACGGCCCGTCCCGGCTGACCGAGCGCAGCGCGATCACGCTGCCGTCCTCGTCGCGTTCGGCGCCCGAGGCGTCCAGCATCTCGTCCAGCTTCACCACCACGGCCTCGTCGAGATCGGTTGTGGTGAAACGGCCTTCGACCACCGCACGATCGGCGCCGGACCGCACCCGGGTCGCGTCCGCGCGGGCACCGCCGAGCAGGTGCAGCCCGGTCACCACCATGGTCTTGCCGGTTCCGGTCTCGCCGGTCAGGACGGTCAGGCCGCGGTCGAACTCCCCGACCGCGGCGCTGATAGCACCGAGCGACTCGATGCGGATTTCGGTCAGCATTCAGTCAGCACCTGTGCAAGAGCAGTCAGTTCCCGCGCCACCCGGTCACCGGCAACCGGAACTTGCGCACCAACCGGTCGGTGAAGGGGGCGCTGTCCAGCCGGGCCCATTTCACCGGTGTGTCGCAACGCTTTACCTCCAGCCGGCTGCCCGCGGGAATCAACATTTCGCGGCGACCGTCGCAGAACACCAGGGCGTCGTGCCCGTCGGCCTCGATCTCGATCGCGATGGTGGCGTCCGGGCTGGTCACCATGGGCCTGCCGAACAGCGCGTGAGCGTTGTTGGGTACCACCAGGATTGCCTCGAGGTCCGGCCACAACACCGGCCCGCCGGCGGAGAACGCGTAGGCGGTGGACCCGGTAGGCGTCGAGACCAGCACACCGTCGCAGCCGAACGCCGAGACCGGGCGCCCGTCGATCTCGAGGACCACCCCGAGCACGCCGAGCCGCGGACCCTTTTCCAGGCTGACCTCGTTGAGCGCCCAACCGTGCACGGAGACGTCACCACCCTGGCGGACCATGACGTCGAGCGTCAGGCGGTTCTCCACCCGATAATCTTGTGCGACAACGTGTTCCAGCACCCGATCGATGGCCTCGGCCTCCGCCTCGGCCAGAAAGCCGATGCGGCCCAGGTTGATGCCCAGCACCGGGATGTTGGCGTTGCGCGCCAGTTCGGCGGCCCGCAGGAAGGTGCCGTCACCCCCCAACGCCAACACCAATTCGCAACCCTCGGCGGCCTGGGGGTCGGCGTTGACCACCTCGATCTCGATGCCCAGCGCGCGCATGTCGTCGGGGGCCAGGTGCAGCGGCCCCTTGTCGACCGCCTCGGCGGACAGCACGCGAAGCCCGATCCCGTTGTCGCCCAGCACCTTCTGTACACGTCGCGCGGTCTCGGTGGCCTCGTCGCGGCCGGTGTGGACCACCATCAGGACGGTGCGGGGAGCATCTTCGTTCACTGTGGCCCGCTTTCCACGGCGTGGCGCACCGCCGTCGCCAGGTCGTCGCCGCCCAACGGCCGATCGGTCTGGGCGCGCAGCCGCAGGAAGTACTCGACATTGCCCGACGGCCCCGGCAGCGGGCTGGCGGTGACATCGACGGTGTGCCAACCCAGCTCGCTCGCGCGGCGGGCGACCGCCAGCACCGCGTCGGCGCGCAGGACCGGGTCGTGCACCACACCCCCGGCGCCGACCAGGCCCTTGCCCACTTCAAACTGCGGCTTCACCATGGGAACGATATCCGCGTTCGGTGCGGCACATCCAGCCAACGCCGGCAATACCGTGGATAGCGAGATGAACGACAGGTCGGCCACCACCAGGTCGACCGGCCCGCCGATCGCCTCGGGCGCCAGGTCGCGGACGTTGGTCCGCTCGACGACGACCACCCGCGCGTCGCTGCGCAGCGACCACGCCAGCTGGCCGTATCCCACGTCGACGGCGACCACTTCGCTCGCGCCGCGATCCAGCAGCACTTCGGTGAAGCCGCCTGTCGACGCGCCGGCGTCCAGGCAGCGACGGCCCGCGACCGCGATCTCGAAGGCGTCCAGGGCGCCGATGAGTTTGTGCGCCCCGCGCGAGACCCAGGCCCGCTCGCCGTCCTCGGCGACGGTCAGGGCGGCGGTGACGGCGACGGCGGTGCCCGGCTTGCGCGCCGGCATCCCGTCGATGCTCACCTTCCCCGCGCCGATCAACTCCGCGGCCTGCTGACGTGACCGGGCCAGGCCGCGCCGGACCAGCTCGGCGTCAACCCGGGCGCGTCGAGACATCCGCGCACTCAGCCCTTCTCCGCCGACTCCAGCGCGGCCAGCAGCACGTCGTGCGCCTCGGACAGGCGGCGGGCGATCTCTTCGAGCTCGTCGAGTGACGGCACCTGCTCGGGGTCTGCACCGTCCCCGGGCTGCGGCAACCGGGCGAGCAGGGCGTCGATTTCAGCGCGAATCTGATCGGGATCGATAGTCATCGCGTTCCTACGCTAGTCACCCGTCAGTCGGTGCGCACCAAAGACCAGCGCCCCAGCGCGGCGCGGGCGTCGTCGTCACCGGCCTCGATGCGCACTTCGCCGGAACCGGAGCCGGAGCCGGAACCGGAACCGGAACCGGAACCGGACCGCGCGTACACCGCGGCGGCCACCGCGCGAACGATCGACAGGCCGTCCCCGTCGTCCGACCCGTCGGCGCTGACGGTGATCGCGGTGTCGGCAACGTCGATCCGCCAGCCCGGCTGCGGCCCGACCTTGAGCCGCTCGCCGTCGGCGTGCAGCGCACGCAGGTCGTGGCCGATGTAGGTGGGGCGCCGGGCGGGCTCGGCGTACACCGCGTCCCGCACGGAATTGACCCCGGTGAGCACCATCAGGCTGGGCAACTCGGCGGCGTTGGCGCCCTCGATGTCGGTGTCGAGGCGGTCGCCGACCACCAGGGGGGCGCGAAAGTCGCCGCGGGCCGCGGCGTCGCGCAGCAGTCCGGGCGCCGGCTTGCCCGCGACCTGGGGCTCGCCGCCGGTGGCCGCCCGCAGCGCGGCCACGAACGATCCGTTGCCGGGCAGCAGCCCGCGCTCGGTGGGCAGGGTCAGGTCGACGTTGGACGCCACCCAGAGCGCGCCGGCCCGGATGGCCAGCGCCGCCTCGGCCAGCTCCGGCCACCCGAGGGTCTGGGACAGGCCCTGCACGACGGCGGCCGGGTCGTCGTCGTAGCTGCGCACCGGGCGCAGTCCGACGGCGGTGACCTCGTCGGCCAGGGCGTCGGTGCCCACGATCAGCACCGGTGCGCCCGGCGGCAATTGGTCGGCCAGCAGCCGGGCGGCGCTTTGCGCGCTGGTGGCGACGTCGTCGGCGACGGCGGTGAAGCCCAGCTCGGTCAGGTGCGCGGCCACCTCCTCGGCGCTGCGCGAGGCGTTGTTGGTGACGAAGTACGCGCGGCTGCGCACCCGCGCCAGCGCCTGCACCGCGCCGTCGGTGGGCCGACGGCCGCGAAACATCGTGCCGTCCAAATCGATGAGCAGGCAGTCGTATTGCTGCGCAAGGGTTTTGGGTTGTTCGGCGGGCATGTCAGCCGAGTTCACTGACCCGGTCTTCGGCGTCGGTGACACCGTCGACGTCCGCGGCGGCGGAGCGCAGGAACCATTGCAGCGCCTCGTCGGCGCGGCCGAGCGCCAGCAGCGTGTCCGCGTAGGCGTAGAACAGCCGCGCCGCCGTGCTGCCGGTGCGGCCCGGATCCAGTTGCGGCGTGGACAACACGGTCAGCGCCTGTTCCAGCTGGCCGAGGTCCGCGCGCGCCCCGGCCGCGACGATGCGCAACTCGTCGGCGTCGTCCCCGGACAGTTCGGCGGCCTCGGGCCCGCGCGCGAGCTCGATCGCCCGCTCCGGGCGGCCAAGTCCGCGTTCGCAATCGGCGATCAGGGCCAGCAGCGGGGACTTGCTGCCCATCCGGCGGGCCGCACGCAGTTCCGCGAGCGCCTGCGACCAGTCGCCGCAGTGGTAGGCGGCGATGCCGACCGCTTCCCGAATGGTGGCGAGCCGGCTGGACCGGGCGCGCGCCGCCCGGGCGTGGCTCAGGGCGGCCTGCGGGTCTTCGTCGAGCAATTCGCCCGCGGCCACCAGGTGGCGCGCCACCGCGTCGGCGGTGGCGCGGTCCAGGGTGCTCAGCTCGCGGCGGATGTCGGGTGCCAGCTGCTTTGCCTCCACTCCGGGCGGTATCGGCGGGCCGCCCTGCGGCGCGCGCTCGGCCTGGCCGTCGCGGCGTCCGGCGCTCTGCGGCTGGACCGGCCGCGCACGGCCCGGACCCGACCAGCCGTTGGATGCCGGCCGCCCCCGCCGCTCGCCGCGCTGTCGTTGCCTGTCGTCGACCACGCTGCCGAGAATACGGGCAGCGCCACGCCTAACTTTGCAGCCGGTTGCCCAGCAGGGGCGCGATCACCGCCGGACAGTAGGTCGCGATCGCGACGATGGTGAACCGGCCCGCCATCTCGTACGACATTCCGTTGCCCTCGGCCATCCTGGACGTCACCTCGTCGAACGACCCGCCGGGCTCGAACAGCATCGGGCACACCGACTGCCCCATCGCCATGGTGCTGGTCGGCTGCGTGTAGGCGATCCCGGCGTTCGTCAGCGCCGACAGGAAGGCATTGCCCAGCATGTCCGCGCGGATGGGTGCCGACAGCGCCGCGGCCAGCGCCACCAGGCCGGCGATCACCCCCAGGATCCGCAGGGCGGTGGACCGCACACGCGTCGCGAAAATCACCGTGACAACAGTGGTCGCCCACGGTCACGTCGACGACACGGGGAGGTAAAGATCTGTGCACGCACGCGTTTTGCGGCGCCCCCCGGCGGCCGGTCGGGCTAGAGCTTTTCGACCCCGGCCACCGTGCGCTTGCCGCGGCGCAGCACCAGCCATTTGCCGTGCAGGAAGTCCGACGGTTGCGGCGCCCATTCCTCGCTCTCGATGCGGACGTTGTTGACCGAGACGCCGCCCTCGCCGAGCGTGCGACGCGCGGCCTTGCGGCTCTCGGACAGGCCGGTGGCGACCAGCAGGTCCACGATCCCGTCCGGGCCACCGGGTTTGAGCTCGGCGACCGAGGTCTCGCGCAGCGCCGCCGCCAGCGTGGCCTCGTCCAGCCGGTCCAGCTCGCCCTGCCCGAACAGCGCCCGGCTGGCGTGCTCGACGGCCTCGGTGGCCGCCTCGCCGTGCACCAGCACGGTCAGTTCGCGCGCCAGCCGCCGCTGGGCGGCGCGCTGCTGGGGACGCTCGGCGGTCGCCTGTTCCAGCTCGCCGAGCTCGTCGGCGGTCAGGAAGGTGAACCAGCGCAGGTAGCGGACGACGTCGGCGTCGGCGGTATTGAAGAAGTACTGGTACCAGGCGTACGGCGTGGTCAGCGCCGGGTCCAGCCACAGGCTGCCACCGCCGGTGGATTTGCCGAACTTGGTGCCGTCCGCGGCCGTCACCAGCGGCACCGTCAGCGCGTGCACCGAGGCGGACAGCTGCTGGCGCACCAGCCGCACGCCGGCGATGATGTTGCCCCACTGATCGGAGCCGCCGATCTGCAGCGTGCAGCCGTACCGCCGGTGCAGTTCGACGTAGTCGTTGGCCTGCAGGAGCATGTAGCTGAACTCGGTGTAGGAGATGCCGTCGCCGTCGAGGCGCCGCCGCACGGTGTCGCGGTCCAGCATGACGTTGACCGAGAAGTGCTTGCCGAGGTCGCGAAGGAACTCGATCGCCGACAGCGGGCGGGTCCAGTCCAGGTTGTTGACGACGATCGCGCCGGTGGGCGAATCGTCGAAGTCGACGAAGCGCCGCAGCTGTCCGCCGATCCGCTCGGTCCATTCGGCGACGGTGTCGGCCTCGTTGAGGGTGCGCTCGCCGACGTCCCGCGGGTCGCCGATCATGCCGGTGGCCCCGCCGGCGAGCACGATCGGGCGATGGCCGGCGCGCTGGAAGCGGCGCAGCGCCAGCAGGGGCACCAGGTGCCCGGCGTGCAAGCTCGGCGCGGTGGGGTCGAAGCCGGCGTACACCGTCAGCGGCCCGCGCTGCGCTTCGGCGGCCAGCGCATCGAGGTCGGTGGACTGCGCGATCAGGCCGCGCCAGCCCAGCTCGTCGATGATGTTCTCGCCCATGTCCAAGATCCTTTCACCCCAGATCGGTTCGGCTAGTCGCTGGCGCCCGGCGCCGCGGCGCGGGGACTGCGGCGGTAGGCCGAGACCTCCGGGCGCCCGGGCAACCACAACCGCCACGGCCGGTCGGCGGCCTGGCTGACGCCGACCCGGGGGCCGGCCGTCGCGGTCAGCGGTTCGTGCAGTTCCAGGCGCACCGGGCTGTCGGGCGCGAACAGGTCGATGCCGTTGTCCTCCATGGTGATTCCCATGGCAGCGCACAGGTTGCCCGGGCCGCGCGCCAGGGCCGCGGTGTGCACCAGCTCGCCGCGGCGGGCGCGGGCGACCTCGGTGCCGTCCTCGATGGCGGCGGCGCGCAACAGGACCGCGGCGGCGGTGCCGTCGGGCCCGCAGGACACGTTGGCGCAGACGTGGATCCCGTGGCTGCGGTAGGTGTAGAGCCGCCCCGGGGGCCCGAACATCACGAAGTTGCGGGCCCGCAATCCCTTGTACGAGTGGGCGGCGGCGTCGGGCCACGGACCGTCGGGAACTCCCCCATACGCCTCGACCTCGACGACTAGCCCGCTCACGCCCCGCGCGGTCAGGGTGGCGCCCAGGAGCCGGCGCGCGGCCTCGACCGGGTCGACTAACAGCTGGGCCGCAGCCGTGCCTTCGCGAAATCGTCCTCGAGCCTCGACCACATCAGATCCTGAATCCTCTTTTCTTAACCCAACGAACCTACCGGCAGTCCGGACGTGGCAGTATCCCGGTGTCCCGTGACCCCAGGGCCGCGAGAAGGAGCCCACCTGATGCATGCGATCGATCCCGCCGCCACCGCGTGGCTGCTGGCCAGCACCGCACTGGTTCTGTTGATGACCCCCGGCCTGGCCATCTTCTACGGCGGCATGGTCCGCACCACCGGCGTGCTCAACATGATCATGATGAGCTTCATCTCCATACCGCTGGTGACGGTGGCGTGGCTGCTGGTGGGCTACACCATCGCCTTCTCCGAGGACGGGGTCGGCGGACTCGCCGGCAACCTCAGGCATTTCGGCATGCTCGGCATCACCCCCGACACCGTGCACGGCACGGTCCCCGAACTGCTCTTCGCCACGTTCCAGTTGACCTTCGCGATCATCACGGCCGCCCTGGTCAGCGGGGCGATCGCCGACCGCGCCAAGTTCGCCGCCTGGATGGTGTTCGTCCCGGTGTGGACGATCGCGGTGTATTCGATTGTCGCGCACTGGGTTTGGGGGTCCGGCGGCTGGCTGGCCAAGCTCGGCGTGCTCGACTATGCGGGCGGGCTCGTCGTCGAGATCGTCTCCGGGTCTTCGGCGCTGGCGCTGGCGCTGGTGCTCGGGCCGCGCATCGGGTTCAAGAAGGACGCCATGCGGCCGCACAACCTGCCGCTGCTGTTCGTCGGTGTCGGGCTGCTGTGGTTCGGCTGGTTCGGGTTCAACGCCGGTTCCGCCTTGGCCGCCAACGGAACCGCCGCGGCCATCTTCCTCAACACCCTGGTGGCCGGATGCCTGGGCATGCTCGGCTGGCTCTCGGTCGAACAGATCCGCGACGGCCGGCCCACCACGTTCGGTGCGGCGTCGGGAGTGGTCGCCGGCCTGGTCGCCATCACCCCGTCCTGCGGCACCGTCAACACGCTCGGCGCGACCGTCGTCGGACTCGCGGCCGGCGTCGTGTGCGCGTTCGCGGTGGGCGCGAAACTGCGCTTCAACTATGACGATTCGCTCGACGTGGTGGGCGTGCACTTCGTCGGCGGCGTGGTCGGTGTGTCGTTGATCGGCCTGTTCGCCACCGCGGTCATGACGGCGGGCCCGCGGGGCCTGTTCTACGGGGGCGGCTTCGGCCAGTTGGGCAAGCAGGCGCTGGCGATCGCGGTCGTCGCCCTCTACGCGTTCACGATGACGTTCGTGTTGGGCAAGGCGATCGACCGGCTGATCGGATTCCGGGTCAGCGCCGAGGACGAGACCACCGGCGTCGACCTCACCCAGCACGCCGAAACCGCCTACGCCGAGGGCGTGCACGGGCACCTGCCGCAGCGCCGCCCCGCGACCGGCGAGCGCTTCAACTAGGCCCGTCGGCGCGGCGCTAGCGGCCGTGCCAGCCGTTTAAAACTCACTACGGCGACGGAACCGCGACCCCTCGCGCCGTCGTCGGCAGCCCTTGACAACCCGGCGCGACGCGACGATTATTCATCGCATGATGAGTTCATCCCGTGATGAATTAATTGCCGGCCCCGCGGAGCCGGCGGTGCGCATCGATCACCTGCGCGTCATCCGCGGCAAACGCCCGGCCCTGCACGACTTCTCCGTGCAGATCGCCCAGGGCAGCATCACCGGCCTGCTCGGACCGTCGGGCTGCGGCAAGACCACACTGATCCGCTGCATCGTCGGCACCCAGATCCTCACCAAGGGCACCGTCACCGTGCTCGGCAAAACCGCGGGCAGCGCCGAACTGCGCCACCGCGTCGGTTACCTGCCGCAAGACCCGACGATCTACAACGACCTGCGGGTGGTGGACAACGTCCGCTATTTCGCCGCGCTGTACGGGTTCGACGGCCAGGCCGCCGACGCCGCCATCGACCGGGTGGGGTTGACCGATCACCGAACCGCCTTGTGCGCCAACCTCTCCGGGGGTCAGCGCACCCGGGTGTCGCTGGCCTGCGCGCTGGTCTGCCAGCCCGACCTGCTGGTGCTCGACGAGCCGACGGTGGGCCTGGACCCGGTGCTGCGCGCGGATCTCTGGGAGCAGTTCGCCGAACTGGCCCGCGGCGGGACCACGCTGCTGGTCTCCAGCCACGTGATGGACGAGGCCGATCACTGCGGCGACCTGCTGCTGATGCGTGACGGCCGGTTGGTCGCCCACACCACCCCAACCCAACTGCGAGAGGACACCGGATGCACGTCACTGGAGGACGCGTTTCTGTCCATCATCAAGCGCAGCACCATGCGCGAAGCGGGCTGACCCTGCGCGGCTACACCGCGACGACGGCGCGCATCCTGCGCCAGCTCGTCGGCGACCGCCGCAGCGTCGCGATGATCCTGTTGGTGCCGGTCCTGGTGATCACGCTGATGTACTTCATGTTTGAGAACGCCCCGCACCGCCCGGGCGGCCCGACCCCGTTCGACAACGCCTGCCTGATCCTGCTGGGCCTGTTCCCGTTGTTCGTGATGTTCATCATCACCGCGATCACCATGCAACGTGAACGGGCCTCCGGGACGCTGGAGCGCATTCTGACGACGCCGCTGCGGCGCCTCGATCTGCTGATCGCCTACGGCACCGCCTTCTCCGTCGCCGCTGCGGCGCAAGCGATTCTGGCGTGCATCGTCTCGTTCTGGCTGCTGGGTTTCGACACGGCGGGCAGCCCGGTCTGGGTGTTCGTCATCGCGATCGTCAACGCCGTGCTGGGCGTCGGCCTTGGCCTGCTCTGTAGTGCGTTCGCCCGCACCGAGTTTCAGGCCGTGCAGTTCATTCCCCTGGTAATGGTGCCGCAGCTGTTGCTGGCCGGCATCATCGTGCCGCGGGCCCTGATGCCACACTGGCTGCAATGGATCAGCAACGTGCTGCCGGCCAGCTACGCGCTGGAGGCCTTACAGCAGGTGGGTGCCCACCCGGACCTGACGTTCATCGCGGTGCGCGACATCGTCGTGGTGCTGGGCTTCGCCCTGGCGGCGCTGTGCCTGGCCGCGGCCACGCTGCGGCGGCGGACGCCCTAGTGGCGATCGCAAGCGCGGCGCAGCCGGGCGCGGCGGGTCGCCACGGAGCGGTAGTGGCGATCGCAAGCGCGGCGCAGCCGGGCGCGGCGGGTCGCCACGGAGCGGTAGTGGCGATCGCAAGCGCGGCGCAGCCGGGCGCCTGGTGACGGCCACCAGCGCCGGGCGCCGGCGGCGGGGGCGGCCGGCCGGTGTCTCCGACAGCCGCGACCGCATCCTGGCCAGCGCGCGAGAGCTGTTCGCCAGCAAAGGAATCCGTAACACCTCCATACGGGCGGTGGCCGCGGCGGCGGGCGTGGACTCGGCGCTGGTGCACCACTACTTCGGCACCAAGGAGCAGCTGTTCGCCGCGGCCGTGCACATCCCGATCGACCCGATGGAGGTCATCGGCCCGCTGCGCGAGGTGCCCGTCGAGGAGCTCGGCTACCGGCTGCCCTCAATGTTGTTGCCGCTGTGGGACTCCGAGATCGGTGCGGCGTTCATCGCCACGCTGCGATCGATCCTGGCCGGTTCGGAAAGCAACCTGTTCCGCACCTTCATCGAGGACGTGATCGCCGTCGAAGTCGGCAGCCGCGTGGACAATCCGGCGGGTAGCGGAACCCTGCGCATCCAATTCGTGGCCTCGCAGCTGGTGGGCGTGGTGATGGCGCGCTACATCCTGGCACTGGAGCCGTTCGCGTCGCTGCCGCCCGAGCAGGTCGCCCGGACCATCGCGCCGAACCTGCAGCGCTATCTCACCGGGGATCTGCCGGATGGTCTTGTGCCATGATCCGCGCGTGCTCGTCGTCGCCGACGTCGCGGGCCTCGTCGATCAGCAGCACCGGGATGCCGTCCTCGATGCGGTAGGCGCGCCGCAGCCTCGGGTTGTAGAGCAGTTCCTCGCCGACCAGCACCAGCGGGCCCCGGTCGTCCGGGCACACCAGGATGTCGAGCAATGCCCGGTCAATCATCGTCACCTCGATACACGGCGCTCAATTCCGCCCGCACGGCGGGCGTCAACCTACGGTACTGCTCGCTGGCGGTGTCGAAATACCAAGCCTGGCGCCCGGACTTGGGAATCCCGGCCGCCCGCAGCGCGCTGACGGTGGGACGGTAGGTCGCGCTCAGGTTCATTTCCGGTATGACACACACGATGTCGGGTCCCAGTCCGATCGGCAGGTCCGCGAAGGCTTCGGTCAGATCCGCCGCGGTGATGCTGGCCCCGGGCAACAACGTCACGGCCGACACCGCGACATCGAGGTTGCCGAACGGCACGTTGTAGGTGACCGCGAGGTCGACACCGTTGATGCACCCCAGCGCGTCGGTGACCGGCTCGGCATAGACCAGGCCGCGCGCGGTGTGCACCACCGAGCCGCGCCGGCCCGCCAGCCAGTAGTCGCCGTCGTCGTCGCGATAGAACAGGTACTCGGTCGATATCCAGGTGTCGCCGGCGGCGAAGACGCCGCGCTTGACCGAGGCGCTCGGATCGATCGGGCCGTTGGAGGCCGCGAGCAGGACCCCGACCTCCTTGGGTGCGGCGATCTGCACGAAGCCGCGTTCGTTCTCCAGGATCAGGTCGTGCTCGGCGTCGTAGGCGCCCAGCTCGATGCGCCCGGCGCCCGGCAGCGGTCGGCCCTTGCTGCCGACCTTGGCGCCGGACACGTTGGCCAGCACCGCCTGCCCGTCGGTGGTGGCGAAGAACTCGACGACGTGGGCCGGCGCGAACGCCTCGACGACGCGCCCCCACAGCCCGGTCGGCATGCCGGAACCGATGAACAGCCGCACCGGGTGATTGCCCTGCAGCACGAACGCCGGGTCGTCGACGATCTCGCGGAGCATGGCCCAGGTGTAGGACACCACCGTGACGCCGTACTGGCGCACCTCCTGGACGAATCGGTTCCGGTCCAGGCCGCGCGACAGCGCGATGCGGGTGCCGCCGACCACCGCGCCGCCGAGGCTGACCAGCAACGCCGACTCGTGGTGCAGCGGCGTCAGGCAGTAGACGGTGTCGCGGCGGTCCAGGGCGGCCGTCGAGGCGGTGCCGAAGGCCGACACCGCCCAGCGGTAGTTGGTGATCTGCCTGGCCACCAGCTCGCCGCCGGCCGCGGTGAACGCGATGAACGCCAGGTCCCGGGCCAGTCCCGGGTTGGGGCGATACCAGCCGGGCAGGTCGACGGCGTCCGGGTCGATCTGCTCCATGTCGATGACGTCGGAGTCCTCGGGCAGGTGCAGGTCCCGCGACTCGCCGCCGCCGAGCACCAGCACCTGGCGCAGGCCTTGGCGGTCGGAGCCCAGCACCGCGTCGAGGTTGGTGGGGTCGGTCAGCAGCTCGGTCACTCCCCCGAGCCGCACCGAGGCGGCCAGGTCGGTGTCGGGCCGCATCACCACCGCGATGGCGCCGAGCCGGGACAGCGCGGCGATGGCCACCAGCGCGCTGGGCCGGGTCTCCATCAGCACGCCGACACGATCGCCCTGCCGCACCCCGACGTCGATCAGGCCGCGGACGACGTTGTTGACGCGCCGGTTCACTGCCTCGTAGGTATGCACGCGGCCGTCGAACAGCAGGAATTCGCCCTGCGGGGCGTCGTGGGCCTGCTCTTCGATGATGCGGCCCAGCGAGATTCGGGTGTGGTCGTTGATCTGGCCCAGGCGGACCAGGCGGGGCAGGGTCCGGGCCGTCTCGACGGCCAGGGTGCGCACGGACTTGTTGGCGGCGACGACGGTGTTGGCCGCGCCACGCGCGATGCCCAGCGCCGCCTCGGAGGCCTCCCCGAGGCCGTGCGCGATCCGGGAGCTGAGCGCCACCCCGCTGTCGGTGTGCTCCGCGGGCTGGTCGGCCATCAGGTCGATGCTGGTGGGTTTGTCGCCGCCGGTGGACAGCCACTTCACCCATTCGGCAACGGTCGGCCAACTGTGCTGTGCCGCTTTGGATCCCACGACCAGGCCGAAATGCCCTGTGCGGATGGTGTATTCGTAGACTTCGGCGTTGGGGGCAGCCCGCCGGATGCCGCGCACCGAGGCGGGCTGTCCGATGTCGTCGACCTCGCCGACGAACGCCAGCACGGGGCATGTGATGTCGGTGAGCGTCACCATCTGGCCGTTGACTGCGAAGCCGCCGGTCATCATCCGGTTGTGGGCGATGAACTGCTTGAGCAGCTCGGAGATCGCCGGACCCGACCACGCGATCCAGCCTTCGCGCTCGAGGAATCGGCGCTGCTGCCGCGCGGCAGCAGCGCCTCGCGGTCGTGCAGCTGGCGCAGGAAGTCCACTCGCGCCTTGGCGGTCTTGAGCGGGTCGAGCATCTGGAAGCCGGTGCGCGCCATCCAGCTGGGGATCGCCAGCCGGCTGAAGACGTGGTCGGCCATGAAATTGGCGGCGGGCGCCGCGAAATTCGCCGGGATGCCCATGGGCAGCGCGGCCAGCGTGTCCACCGGCGAACCGAAGGTGACGATGCTGGCGAGGGCCTTGGAACGCCGGTAGGCGGCGACCTGGTAACACCACATCCCGCCCTGGGAGTAGCCGACCAGGTGCACGTCGCTGCCGGTCACATCCTTGACGGTGTCGATGGCCTGGCCGAGCGCGACGATGTGGTCGGCCAGGGTGCGCCGCATGCCGCCTTCGACCTTGTCCGGCTCGCCGAAGTCGATGACCCAGGGGTCGATGCCCTGGGCGTGCAGGATGCCCACCGCGCCTTCCTCGCGCGTGACGTCCCACATGTCCGCCGACATCATCATCGGGTGCACCATCAGCACCGGCGGCCCGGCGGGTGACGGGCCGCGCCGGCTGTCCGGCGGAAAATACCGCCGCAGCTTGTACATCGGCACGCTCTCGACGATCTGCGACGGCGACGGCACGCTACCGGTTTCCAGGCCCCCCAGTCGCAAGACCTCCAGCCCGTTCTGCGCGGTAGCGATCAACCGCTCGACCGGTCGTGTGACCATCGAAAAATTGAGATCCACTGCTGCTCCCTGAGTCTTGACAGCTTGGACATCATGGCACATCAGGGCAGCTAGAAAGGCGGTGGTTCCCGTTAGAACGGTGGTGGATCCTCGTCGAACCCGTGCGTGGTGGGCCAGGCGTGGTTCGCCGGTGGGGCCGCTCGGGCCAGGCGTGCGTCGCGGTTGTGGCGGCGTTCGGTGGCCACGCGCGCGGCGCGGTCCTGGGCGCGGGTGCGGCGGCGTTTGGGCATCATCGCCGTCCGGTCGGCGCAGTAGTCGCGGGGCGGGTCGGCTTCGGTGGCCGATATCGCGCCGGTGGGCACGCACAGGCTGGGGAACAGCAACGCGCTGCCCGGCGTGGTGACGTAAGTGTGTCCCGCCGGTGAGGTCAGGATCAGGGTGCCGTCGGGCAGCTGCTGTTCGCGCCAGCCCCAAAACGTCTTGACCAAATGATGGGTGCGGCACAGCGCCTTGAGGTTCGACGCATGCGTCGGCCCGCCGTCGGCGTACGGGATCGTATGGTCGAGGTCGCAGTCCGTGGCCGGGCGGTCGCAGCCGGGCCAGCGGCAGGTCAGGTCCCGGCACCGCACGAAATCGGCCAGCGCTTTCGAAGGGATGTAGCCGTGCTCGGGGGCGGCCTCGCCGGGGTGGATCAGCGGGGAGAGTTTGGCCGTGGCGGCCAACTCGGCAACCAGTTCGGGGGCGATGAGCCCGTCGGCGCCCAGCTCTGATGCCGGCGCCTTAGCCACCCCGTCCAGCACCGAGCGCTCGGCGATCACGTGGATTACCACCGGACTCGGCGCGGGTCGTTTGCCGGCCGCGCAGTCGGCGCGCCCGCAGCGGCAGCCAAGCCGGTCCGCCCCGCATGCCAGCGCGCCCAAGGCATCAGCGCGGCGCTGCTCGCGGGTGCGCGGGTCGTGCTCACACACCGTGGCCGCCAACGCAGTCAACCGCCGGTCCAGCGCATGGGCGTCCGGGGCCAGCAGGGTGCC
>NZ_LZKY01000160.1:0-1856 GCF_001673055.1 Mycobacterium sp. 1245801.1 | reverse complement strand
CGTTTCTCCTTGCCGTTAACTTGGGGATTTATGTCGCGTTCGCCACGTCTGTGACGTGCTCGGCCCATTCGCCCCAGTGTCGCGGACGGAAACCGCAACGGCAGTGATGCTCCATGCCGATGCTGCTGTGGTTCACCGGAGTGAACTGGTGCTCGATCAGCAGTTGCGTCAGGTCCGTTACGCCGCCACGTAAGTGCTTCTCGATCGTGGCGACACGTCGATTCAGGCTCTCGATGTCCCGCATAGACGGTGTTGCGATGAATCCTGTCATGTCTCTCCTATGCCGATAACGTTGCTGCCGATAACGTTGCGTCTTGTTCAGTTGTCGTCGGCCTCGTAGGCGGCCTCGAGCGCCGCGATCGCCGCCCGCTTCGGCCCCTGGCCGCCGTGCAGATAGCCGCGGTGCGCCACGATCGACGAGTGCCCCATGATCAGCATCCGCACATCCTCCGGCACCTCGGCGTCCTGCAGCAGTGTCCCCATGGTGTGCCGCGACACGTACGGCGCCGGCGGCCGCACCTCCCACTCCACGCTGCCGTGCGACTGCGCGCGCGCGACGCCGCGAGCGCGCACCGCGGCGCGGCGCTCGCACACCGCGTCCAACGCGGCCTGGTCGAGTTCGAGGTCGCTGTCGAGCAGGTCCGCCAGCTTCACGTACCGCCAGCGGCCTTGCCGGTCCTCGAACGGCAGCCGCCCGGCCTCCATGTACTTGACCACGGTCGGCCGGGACACGCCGAGCGCGTCGGCGACGTCCTGCGTTGTCAGCAGCACGTCGCCGCCAGGATCAGGAGCGGCGGGCTGGTGGACGCGGCGGGCCAGGCCGGCCGCTTCGCACGCGGCCACCCAGGCGTGGTGGTCGTCGCGGTGGCTGATCGGGCGGCCGTCCATGTGCCACACCAGGTTATGAGGATTAGGGTGGTTTAGCGTCGCGGCATAATGTGCCCGCAGCATCGCCAGAAGCGGCTTAGCTAGGGGTACCTGCCGCCACCCGGCCTTCGTCTTCGGCCGTGTCAGCAGCAGCGCGCCCTCGGTTTCGCGGTATTCGAACCCGGCGGGTAGATCCCATTTCGCTTGCGGGCAGGATCCCGCCCGCTTCCGCCCGCACGGCTTGGCCGGCGGGCAGCCGTGAACCCGCTTGTGGGTTTGCAACTGCCACGCCAGCTCGATCACCCCGGCCTCGAGGTCGACGTGCTCCCACGTCAACCCCAGCAGCTCGGCCGGCCGCGCCCCGGTGTAGAAGCCGGCGCACCACCGCGCCGCCAGCGGGTCGCCGCGGTCCACCGCGGTGTTCACCAGATGCCGGGCGGCGTCGGCCGTCAGCGCGCCGTAGGAGCGGGTGAGGTGTTTGGGTCGGTCGACCAGTTCGGCGACGTTGCGGGCCAGTAGCCCCTCGCGCACCGCGTCGGTGAGCGCCTTCTGCAAAGCCTGGTGCGCCTTGACGGCGTTACGGGTAGACGTGGCTTGTATGTCGCGCTGCATCTGCCGGACATGCTGCTGAGTCAACTTCGACAACCGTATCTTGCCGATGGCGGGCGCGATGTGCAGCCGCACCGCCTCCTCGTAGTACCTGAACGTGTTCGGCCGCACCCGCGGCTTCACGATGTGCTCCAACCAGTGTTCGCACCACTTCGCGGCCGTCGTGTTGCCCGACGCGGCGTAGGTACCGTCCTCGACCTCGCGCTGCAGCTTGCGGAACTTCGCGACCGCGACGTCATACTTCATCGAGGAAACCTTGGCGCGGCGGCGTTTCCCGTTCGTGCTCGGCACCTCGACGCGGCCCACCCAGGTTCCGTCAGCGGTTTGGTAGAGGCTGCCCTCGCCGCGAGCGCGACGCTTAGCCATTGGTGACACCACAG
>NZ_LZKY01000159.1:0-22899 GCF_001673055.1 Mycobacterium sp. 1245801.1 | reverse complement strand
GCCCGCCGCGGCGCAAGTGCCGGATGAGGCCGGGCGCTAGGCTCGGGCGGTGGCTGCTGTGGACCTGACCGCCGATGTCCCGATGACCCCGCAGGACATGTGGGACCACGTCTCCGACCTGTCGGACCTGGGCGACTGGCTGACCATGCACGAGGGATGGCGCAGCGAGCTGCCCGACGAGATCGCCGAGGGCACCGAGATCGTCGGCGTGGCGCGGGCCAAGGGTTTCCGCAACCGGGTGACGTGGACGGTGACCACCTGGGACCCGCCGCACGAGGTGGCGTTGTCGGGGTCCGGCAAGGGCGGCGCCAAATACGCCGTCACCCTCACCGTGCGACCCACCGGCGAGGGCTCGACGCTGGGTCTGCGGCTGGAACTGGGCGGACGGGCGTTGTTCGGCCCGGTGGGCTCGGCGGCGGCGCGCGCCGTCAAGGGCGACATGCAGAAGTCGCTGAAGAACTTCGTCGAGTTATACGCCAACGACTGATCCGTGGCGTTCGCAAGCGCGCCGAAGCCGGGCGCGGCGGGTCGTCGCCAATAAACACAGACACACGCGGCGACACGCCCAACCAGTGTCGGTCCGCGGTCCTAGACTGGCGTCCCTATGAACCACTCGTCCTTCGTGCACCTGCATAACCACACCGAGTATTCGATGTTGGACGGTGCCGCGAAGATCGGGCCGATGCTCGCCGAGGTGGACCGGCTGCAGATGCCGGCGGTCGGGATGACCGACCACGGAAACATGTTCGGCGCCAGCGAGTTCTACAACGCGGCGACCAAGGCCGGGATCAAGCCCATCATCGGCGTCGAGGCCTACATCGCGCCGGCCTCGCGCTTCGACACCCGCCGGATCCTGTGGGGCGACCCGGGCCAGAAGTCCGACGACGTGTCCGGCAGCGGCTCCTACACGCACATGACGATGGTGGCCGAGAACGCCACCGGCCTGCGCAACCTGTTCAAACTGTCCTCGCTGGCGTCGTTCGAGGGCCAGCTCGGCAAGTGGTCGCGGATGGACGCCGAGATCATCGCCGAACACGCCGAGGGCATCATCGCCACCACCGGCTGCCCCTCGGGCGAGGTGCAGACCCGACTGCGGCTGGGCCACGAGCGCGAGGCGCTGGAATCGGCCGCCAAGTGGCGCGAGATCTTCGGCGCCGACAACTACTTCCTGGAGCTGATGGACCACGGCCTGTCCATCGAGACCCGGGTCCGCGAAGGGCTGCTCGAGATCGGCCGCAAGCTGGGCATCCCGCCGCTGGCCACCAACGACTGCCACTACGTCACCCGCGACGCCGCCCACAACCACGAGGCGCTGCTGTGCGTGCAGACCGGCAAGACGCTCTCGGACCCCAACCGGTTCAAGTTCGACGGCGACGGCTACTACCTGAAGTCGGCCGCCGAGATGCGCCAGATCTGGGACGACGAGGTGCCCGGCGCCTGCGACTCCACCCTGCTGATCGCCGAGCGGGTGCAGCCCTACGACGACGTGTGGGCGCCGCGCGACCGGATGCCGATCTTCCCGGTGCCCGAGGGACACGACCAGGCGAGCTGGTTGCACCACGAGGTGATGGCCGGGCTGGCGCGCCGGTTCCCGTCCGGCGTCGGCCAGGACTACATCGAGAGGGCCGAGTACGAGATCAAGGTCATCTGCGACAAGGGCTTCCCGTCCTACTTCCTTATCGTCGCCGACCTGATCAACTATGCACGCTCGGTGGACATCCGGGTGGGGCCGGGGCGTGGCTCGGCGGCGGGCTCGCTGGTGGCCTACGCGCTGGGCATCACCAACATCGACCCGATCCCGCACGGTCTGCTGTTCGAGCGCTTCCTCAACCCGGAGCGCCCGTCGGCACCCGACATCGATATCGACTTCGACGACCGTCGTCGCGGCGAGATGGTGCGCTACGCCGCCGAGAAGTGGGGTTCGGACCGCGTCGCGCAGGTCATCACCTTCGGCACCATCAAAACCAAAGCGGCCCTGAAGGATTCGGCCCGCATCCACTACGGCCAGCCCGGCTTCGCGATCGCCGACCGGATCACCAAGGCGCTGCCGCCGCCGATCATGGCCAAGGACATCCCGCTGTCGGGCATCACCGACCCCAACCACGAGCGCTACAAAGAAGCCGCGGAGGTCCGCGGTCTGATCGAGACCGACCCGGACGTGCGCACCATCTACCAGACCGCGCGCGGCCTGGAAGGCCTGATCCGCAACGCCGGCGTGCACGCGTGCGCGGTGATCATGAGCAGCGAGCCGCTGACCGAGGCCATCCCGCTGTGGAAGCGGCCCCAGGACGGGGCGATCATCACCGGCTGGGACTACCCGTCGTGTGAGGCCATCGGCCTGCTGAAGATGGACTTCCTGGGTCTGCGCAACCTGACGATCATCGGCGACGCGCTGGAGAACATCAAGTCCAACAGGGGAATCGACCTCGACCTGGAGTCGGTGCCGCTCGATGACAAGCCCACCTACGAGCTGCTCGGCCGCGGCGACACCCTGGGGGTGTTCCAGCTCGACGGCGGGCCGATGCGGGATCTGTTGCGCCGCATGCAGCCCACCGAGTTCAACGACATCGTCGCGGTGCTGGCCCTGTACCGCCCGGGGCCGATGGGCATGAACGCCCACAACGACTACGCCGACCGCAAGAACGGGCGTCAGGCGGTCAAGCCGATCCACCCGGAGCTCGAGGAGCCGCTGCGCGAGATCCTGGCCGAGACGTACGGCCTGATCGTCTACCAAGAGCAGATCATGTTCATCGCTCAGAAGGTCGCCTCGTACACGATGGGCAAGGCCGACGCGCTGCGCAAGGCGATGGGCAAGAAGAAGCTCGAGGTGCTCGAGGCCGAGTACAAGGGCTTCTACGAAGGCATGACCGCCAACGGCTTCTCCGAAAAAGCGGTGAAAGCCTTGTGGGACACCATTCTTCCGTTCGCCGGGTACGCGTTCAACAAGTCGCACGCGGCCGGCTACGGGCTGGTCTCCTATTGGACGGCCTACCTGAAGGCCAACTATCCGGCCGAGTACATGGCCGGCCTGCTGACGTCGGTGGGCGACGACAAGGACAAGGCCGCGGTCTACCTGGCCGACTGCCGCAAGCTCGGCATCACGGTGCTGCCGCCGGACGTCAACGAGTCCCTGGTGAACTTCGCCTCGGTGGGGCGCGACATCCGCTTCGGACTGGGCGCGGTGCGCAACGTCGGCGCCAACGTGGTCGGCTCGCTGATCGGCACCCGCAACGGCAAGGGCAAGTTCACCGACTTCTCGGACTACCTGAACAAGATCGACGTGGCGGCCTGCAACAAGAAGGTCACCGAGTCGTTGATCAAGGCCGGCGCCTTCGACTCGCTGGGGCATGCCCGCAAGGGCCTGTTCCTGGTGCACACCGACGCGGTCGACTCGGTGCTGGGCACCAAGAAGGCCGAGGCCATGGGCCAGTTCGACCTGTTCGGCGGCGGAGAAGATGGGGTCGGCTGCGATTCCGTGTTCAACATCAAGGTGCCCGACGACGAGTGGGAGGACAAGCACAAGCTCGCCCTGGAGCGAGAGATGCTGGGGCTCTACGTGTCCGGGCACCCGCTGAACCAGGTGGCGCACCTGCTGACCGCTCAGGTCGACACCCAGATCCCGGCCATCCTCGACGGCGATGTCCCCAACGACACCCAGGTGCGGGTGGGTGGCATCCTTGCGTCGGTCAACCGGCGGGTCAACAAGAACGGAATGCCTTGGGCGTCAGCCCAATTGGAGGACCTCACCGGTGGCATCGAGGTGATGTTCTTCCCGCAGGCCTACTCGGTGTACGGGGCCGACATCGCCGACGACGTCGTGGTGCTGATCAAAGCAAAGGTCTCGCTGCGCGACGACCGCGTCGCGCTGATCGCCAACGAGCTTGTGGTGCCGGACTTCTCCAATGCCCAGCCGAACCGGCCGCTGGCGGTCAGCCTGCCGACGCGCCAGTGCACCATCGACAAGGTCACCGCGCTCAAGCAGGTGCTGGCCCGCCACCCCGGGACGGCACAGGTGCACCTGCGGCTGATCAGCGGGGACCGCATCACCACGCTGGAACTGGATGCCTCCCTGCGGGTTACGCCGTCGCCGGCGCTGATGGGCGACCTCAAGGCGCTGCTCGGCCCCGGCTGCCTGGGCGGCTAGGCGCTTCGTCGGATCACCGATCTCCGCGAGTGTGAAGTTGGTTTCACGCTCGCAACCGAACGTGAAGCTGGTTTCACACTGGGCGCCGGCGCTAGGTGCTCAATCCCAGCACGGCCTGGTGGTCGTGGGTCGGGACGATCGTGACCGCGTGACGCGCCAGGTGCAGTCGGTGCAGGGTCTTGAAGGTCTGCTCGCGATCCTCGTCCACCAAAAGACCCGGATAGCTTGACTTTTGGCGGACCATCTCGATCTGCATGGCGTGCCAGGCCGCGTCGCCGGCGATCAGGATCCAGCCGCGTTCCGTGTGGGCGAGCACCCCGACGCTGCCCGGGGTGTGCCCGGCGAGGTCGACCAGCAGCACGGACTGGTCCCCGAAGAGGTCGTGGCTTCGGGTGAAGGTGAGCACCGGCGGCCCGTCCAGCTCGTAGTCGACAACGGGCCTGCCGCGCAATGAATCCCGCACGCCGCCGACGGGCGCGACGGGCCCGGCGCCGATCCAGTCGCGTTCGGTGCGGTGCAGGTGCACGGGCAGCCCGGGCAGGTCCAGCAGGCCCGAGACGTGGTCCCAGTGCGCGTGGGTGGGCAGCGCGAAATCCAACGGCGCGGCAATCGGCGCCCGGCCCAGCGCGGTGATCGTGGGGACGGTGTCGGCCGGGGGACGGACCGCGACCCGCAGCACCGCGGGCAGTTGGGCGATCGCTCGTCGCTCGACGTCGACACACACGGCGGGGTCGACGATGAAGGTGGCCTGCGGGTGCCCGACCACGAACGACGTCAGCGAGTTCTCGATGCGCGCCGGCGTGAAGGCGCCCTCGACAATCGCCGCGGTCGGCACCGACCGCGGCACCTGGGGCAGCGCGGTCACCGTCACGGTGCGGCCGGGCGTCGGTAGCCCGGCGTCGGCGACGCTGCAGATGAACCGCTCGTCGGGCCGCCGCGGACGCACCATGCCGAGCACCAGTCCCGCTGCGGCGCTGCAACATTGGCGGATCCCGGGGGAGCGGACCGGGTCGGCCACCGGCGCGTGTGTCATGGCAGCTCCACCCGCACGATGACGCTGCCCGGCCACACCCCGCGATCGCGGGCGCGCCGCAGCTTCTCTCTCGCGCACAGGTCTTGGTGCACGTTGGTCACGCCGGGAACCTTGATCAGCGGCACGATGTTCCATTGCCAGCCGTAGCGCCGGTGCAGTACGTGGTTGGCGCGTTCGGCTTCGGCGCCGGCGAGCACCGTGGCCCGGCCGGCGACCGTCGTGGCGCCCGGCCGCGGCCGGCCCCGGTAGTCGCACGCCGCGAGTTCGACGTCGCGGCGCGCGGCCAGCCGCCGGGTCTTCGGGCCCACCTTGGTGCGGAACAGCAACCCGCCGTCGTCGAAGGCGAACCAGATCGGGGTGTCGACGGGGCTGCCGTCGCGGCGAAACGAGCGCAGCAGGGCGTAGCGAGACTCGCTGAGTTCTCGAGGGATGGTCATGACCACAGTCAAGGACTTAGAGTTGACTCGAAGTCAAGCACTGAATTCCCGGGAGGCCGCGATGGCGCCGAGCCTGACGATCGGTGAGGTGGCGCGCCAGGCCGGGGTGGCCGCGACGGCGTTGCGCTACTACGAGCAGATCGGCCTGGTGCCGGAGCCGGCGCGGCTGGGCGGCCAGCGCCGCTATGACGACTCGATTCTGGCCCGCCTGGAGGTGATCGCGCTGTGCAAGGCCGCCGGTTTCTCGCTCGAGGAGATCCAGCTGCTGTTCGCCGACGACGCGCCGGGGCGGCCGGTCAGCCGCGCCCTGGCCAAGGCCAAACTCGCCGAGATCGACGCGCAGCTGGAGTCGCTGGCCCGCGCGCGGGCCGTCATCGAATGGGGAATGCGCTGCACGTGCCCCTCAATTGACGCCTGTACCTGTGGCATCCACCCACCGCACACCGGCAAGGAGCCCGCATGACCCAGCATCCCATCGCCGTGCGGAACTTCTCGCACGTCTGCGTCGGCGTCTCCGACATCGAGGCCTCGTTGGCCTTCTACACCGCGGTGCTGGGCATGGACGTGGTGTTCGACGTCGAACTCGAGGGCGCCGCACTGGATTCGGTCACCGGTGGTGCCGCCCAGCGGGGCCGCATGATCGGCGGGCTGATCGGGGCCGCGATGGTGGAGCTGTTGTCGCTGGGCGCCGTGCCCGAGTGCCCGAGCGGTCCGCACCTGGGTTACACCAACATGTCGTTTCGCGTCGACGATCTCGACGCCACCTTCGAGACCGTCACCCGCCACCACCCGAGCGTGCGGGCCGACCCGCCCGTCGACATCGGGGGAGTGCGGATGTTCTTCGTCTACGACCCGGACGGCACGCCGATCGAGCTGGTCGAGCTGCCCGGCGGCGCGACGAGCACGGTGCAGCTGTGGCGCCCCGGGTCGTGACCCGGCCCCGCCGGCGAAGTCGCGCGATATGTTCCCCGCCCCTGTGCTCGGACGTAGGCTCACGAAGGCGGTGCTGATGCGGCGGCGAGGAGGACGGAAATGACGACAGGGCAGGCCCCGGCCACCTTGTGCGAGGCGTTCCAGCGCACCGCGTCGATCGACCCCGAGGCCGTCGCGCTCCGGACGCCCGGCGGCGCCCGGACGCTGACGTGGCGAGAGCTCGCGGAGCAGGTGCGCAAGGTCGCCGCCGGCCTGGCCGGTCTTGGGGTCCGGCGGGGCGACACGGTGTCGCTGATGATGGCGAACCGGATCGAGTTCTACCCGTTCGAGATCGGCGCCCAACACCTTGGGGCCACATCGTTTTCGGTGTACAACACGTTGCCCGCCGAGCAGCTGACCTACCTGTTCGACAACGCCGGCACCAAGGTAGCGATCTGCGAGGAGCAGTACGTGGACCGCATTCGCGCCAGCGGTGCACCCATCGAGCACATCGTGTGCATCGACGGTTCGCCGCCCGGCGCCATCTCGGTGGACGACCTGTATGCCGCCGCGCGCACGGATTTCGACTTCCAGGCCACCTGGCGGGCGGTGCAACCCGAGGACGTCGTCACGCTCATCTACACCTCCGGGACCACCGGCAACCCCAAGGGCGTGGAGATGACGCACGCCAGCCTGCTGTTCGAGGCGCACGGGCTCGATGCCGTGCTCGGCAGCCGGTTCGGTGACCGGACCACGTCGTATCTGCCCTCGGCGCACATTGCCGACCGGATGATGGCCCTGTACCCGCTGGAGGTGTTCGGCACCCAGGTGACCGCCGTCGACGACGCGCGCGCCGTGGCGGCGACGCTGCCCGACGTGCGGCCCACGGTCTGGGCCGCGGTGCCTCGGGTGTGGGAAAAGCTCAAGGCCGCAATCGAATTCGTCGTCGCCAGCGAGACCGACGACGTCAAACGCCAGGCGCTGCAATGGGCGATGTCGGTGGCCGCCAGGCGCGCGGCCGCGCTGGTGTCCGGCGAGCCCGAGCCTGCCGAGTCGGCCGCCGAATGGGCCCGGGCCGACGAGCTGGTGCTGTCCAAGCTGCGCGAGCGGCTCGGGTTCGGCGAACTGCGCTGGGCCGTGTCCGGCGCCGCGCCGATCCCCAAGGAGACGCTGGCGTTCTTCGCGGGGATAGGCATCCCGATCAGCGAGGTCTGGGGCATGTCGGAGCTCAGTTGCGCTGCCAGCGTGGCACATCCGGACGACACGCGGCTGGGCACCGTGGGCAAGCTGCTTCCCGGCCTGGAGGGCAGGGTCGCCGAGGACGGCGAATTTCTGGTCCGCGGTCCGCTGGTGATGAAGGGCTACCGCAAGGAACCGGCGAAGACCGCCGAGGCGATCGACGCCGACGGTTGGCTGCACACCGGCGACATCATCGAGGTCGACGCCGACGGTTACCTGCGCATCGTCGACCGCAAGAAGGAGCTGATCATCAACGCCGCCGGAAAAAACATGTCGCCGGCCAACATCGAAAACGCCATCCTGGCCGCGTGCCCGATGGTCGGCGTGATGATCGCCATCGGCGAGGGGCGGCCCTACAACACCGCGCTGATGGTCTTCGACGCCGACTCGGTCGGCCCGTATGCCGCCCAGCGCGGCCTGTCCGACGCCTCGCCCGCCGCCCTGGCGGCCGACCCGGAGGTCATCGCGCAGATCGCCGCCGGGGTGGCCGCGGGCAACGAGAAGCTGTCCCGGGTGGAGCAGATCAAGCGGTTCCGCGTCCTGCCCACCCTGTGGGAACCCGGCGGTGACGAGATCACGCTGACGATGAAGCTCAAGCGCAAACCGATCATGGCGAAATACGCCGAGGAGATCGAGCAGCTTTATGCGCCCGAACCGCATCCGGACGTGCACGAGCCCGCCGAAGCCGTGTCGGTGCAGCCGGCATGATCGGGGGACCGGCGGGCGCGGCCCGCGAAATGGGCCGCGTGGGTATACGAAAGCTGTTGCAGCGCAGCGGCATCGTCGAGGAATCGACGTCGCCGCTGTCGACCGACCCGGCTGAGGTCGCCGATTTGCTGGGCGCGCCATGGTATGACGAGCGGCTGGGCAAGCTGGCCCACGAGCTGGGGCGCGACCTGGACAGCGTGCGCGCCGAGGCCGCAAGCTACCTGCGCGAGATGGCGCCCTCGCTCGACGAGCGGGCGGTGAAGGCCTGGCGCAGCTTCAGTTGCTGGCTGATGCGCGCCTACGACGTGCTGACCGACGAGGACCAGATCGCCCAGCTGCGCAAGCTGGACCGCAAAGCCACACTGGCGTTTGCCTTTTCGCATCGCTCCTATCTGGATGGGCTGCTGCTGCCCGAGGTGATCCAGGCCAACCGGTTATCGCCCGCGCTCACCTTCGGCGGCGCCAACCTGAATTTCTTCCCGATGGGCGCCTGGGCCAAGCGCACCGGAACCATCTTCATCCGGCGCCAGACGAAGGACATTCCCGTCTACCGCTTCGTGTTGCGCGCGTACGCCGCGCAGCTGGTGCAAAACCACGCCAACCTGACCTGGTCCATCGAGGGCGGCCGGACCAGGACGGGCAAGCTGCGCCCGCCGGTGTTCGGGATTCTGCGCTACATCAGCGACGCCGTCGACGAAATCGACGGCCCCGAGGTGTATCTGGTGCCGACGTCGATCGTGTACGACCAGCTGCACGAGGTGGAGGCCATGACCACCGAGGCCTACGGTGCGACGAAGCGGCCCGAAGACTTCCGCTTCCTGATCCGGCTGGCGCGCCAGCAGGGTGAGCGGCTCGGCCGCGCGTACCTGGACTTCGGTGAACCACTGCCGCTGCGCAAGCGCCTCGAGGAGTTGCGTGCCTTACAAGAGTCCGGCGCCAGCACCGAGATCGAACGCATCGCGCTGGACGTCGAACACCGGATCAACCGCGCCACGCCCGTTACCCCGACCGCGGTGGTGAGCCTCGCACTGCTGGGCGCCGACCGCTCGCTGTCCATCAGCGAGGTGCTGGCCACGGTGCGCCCGCTGGCCAGCTACATCGCGGCGCGCAACTGGAAGGTGGCCGGCGCCGCCGACCTGACCAACCGTTCGACCATCCGCTGGACCCTGCACCAGTTGGTCGCCTCCGGCGTCGTCAGCGTGTACGACGCCGGCACCGAGCCAGTCTGGGGCATCGGGGCCGAACAGCATCTGGTCGCCGCCTTCTACCGCAACGCCGCCATTCACATCGTCGTCGATCGCGCGATCGCCGAGACGGCCCTGCTGGCCGCCACGGAGGACGCCGAGGGCTCGGTCGACGGGCTGGTCCAACCGACCGCGGTGCGCGATGAGGCGCTGAAATTGCGCGAATTGCTGAAATTCGAGTTCTTGTTCTCCGCGCGAGCGCAATTCGAGAAGGAGCTCGCCGACGAGGTGCGCCTGCTCGGGCGGGTGGACGACACCAGCAAGGCGGCCAGCGCGGGCGACGTGCGCGGCCTGCTGGAAAAGGCCGACGTGCTGCTGGCGCACCTCGTGCTGCGCCCGTTCCTCGACGCCTACCACATCGTCGCCGACCGGCTCGCCGACTACGACGACGAATCGTTCGACGAGGACGCGTTTCTCGCCGAATGTCTCGAGGTGGGCAAGCAGTGGGAGCTGCAACGCAGGATCGCCAGCGCCGAGTCGAGGTCGATGGAGTTGTTCAAGACCGCGCTGCGATTGGCCCGGCATCGTGAACTGGTCGACGGCGTGGCGGACCTGGATATCGCCCGGCGGCGCCGTGAGTTCGCCGAGGAGATCGCCGCGGCCGTCCGCCGGGTGAACACCATTGCGGAGCTGGCCAGGACCCAGTGATCGCTCGCTCTCGGCGGGCGGTGCGGTTCACAGACCGTTAACGTTTGGTCGCGATAGTGCGTTGGCGACGTGGATGAGGGTCGGCGGTGTTCACCAGCGGCCGGTGAAGCGAGGATGTGATGACTGAGAAATCCAGCGGGCAACCCCGCCCCCTGATCGGGTACATCACCCACGACATCGCACCGCCGATCAGCCCCGCGCCGATCGGCCGGGAGTGGATGTCGGAGATCCGCCAGGGCTGGCCGCACCGGTGTCTGCCGATGCTGATCGCCAACCAGAGCGGCTGGGAGGTGCGCAACCGCAGCGCGTTCACCGCGACCTGGATGGGCGGCAATGACCGCACCAACCTGATGATCGCGCCCGACACCCGCGACAGCGGCCAGTTCCTGCCGTCGAGCCACTTCGGCTACGGCATCCTGACCTGGCACCTGCCCATCCTGTTCCGCACCCCGCCGGGCTACAACCTGCTGGTTCGCGGACCGGCCAATCATCCGAAGGACGCCATCTCCCCGCTGGAGGGCATCGTCGAAACCGATTGGTCCAGCTCGAGTTTCAGCATGAACTGGAAATTCACCCGCGAGTTCATGCCGGTGCGATTCGAGATCGACGAGCCGATCTGCATGATCGTGCCGCAGCGCCGGGCCGAGCTGGAGGAGTTCGTGCCGGAGCTGCGGCCCATCGAATCCGACGAGGAGCTGCACCGCAAGCACGAGCACTTCCTCGGCTCGCGCGGCGCGCTGGGCCGTGAACAGGAGGCCGCGGCCGGTGCGGCCAACGAGAAGGTGCCGTGGCAGGGCGATTACACGCGCGGCCGGCACAGCGACGGCGAGCCCGGCGCGGACGACCACCAGACCCGCCGCCGACTCCGGTCGTTCGTCGCGCAGCAGCCCGAGAACGCGGACTAGCGCGAAATCACCGCGCGGGCAAGGGAATTGCCCACCGCCGCGTTGCTGATCGCCTCCGGCGCCTGCGCTGATGCACCGGCCCACGCGATGTACCCGTCGGGACGCACCAGCACGGCGGGGCCGTGGTCGGCCCGCTCGGCCTGCACCATTCCGGGCGCCTCGACCGGGGCGGCGCCGTATTCGCGGATGAAGACGTAATTGCCACCGCGCTGCAGCTGCGTCAACCGCCCCTCGACGAGGGGGATCGCGGCGGCCCGGGTGCCGACCAGCCCGCGCCGGCCGTACCGCAACCCGGTGCCCGCGAAACTGCCGGCCACCAAGTCCTGCACGGCGGGAAGGCGAAGCAGGTTGGGCGCCAACAGGTTACGCAGCCAGATCGCGGGCCGCCGATGCAGCGTCGCGGCGCGGGCGATCATCCCGGACTGCACCAGCACCCGCTTGCCGATCGGATGGCGTTCGCTGTGGTAGGTGTCCAGCAGCGCGTCGTCGGCCCCGCCGAGCACGGCATCGAGCTTCCAGGCCAGGTTCGCGGCGTCCTGGATGCCGGTGTTCATGCCCTGGCCGCCCATCGGGGAGTGCACGTGCGCGGCGTCGCCGGCCAGGAACACCCGGCCGTGCCGGTACTGCGCGACTTGCCTTTCGTCGCAATGGAATCGCGACTTCCAGCCGATCTGGGTCACGCCGAAGTCGGTGCCCATGGCGCGGGCGAGGACGTCGACGATCTCGGCGTCGTCGACGGGCGCGTCGTCGGGCAGTTGGTGGTCGCGGTCCCACACCAGGGCGCGGTACCACGAGCCGTCCGCGTCGTGCCGGTTGTAGGGAGCCAGGAAACCCAGCACGTCACCGGTGGTGCCCACCACCAGGCCGCCGCGGGCCGGGCCGTGGGCCAGCTTGACGTCGGCCAGCATCAACGAGGTCAGCACCGTCCTGCCGGGGAAGTCGGCGCCCAGCAGCGTCCGGACGGTGCTGTGGGCGCCGTCGGCGCCGATCAGATACCGCGCCCGCCACGTCTGCCGGTGGGCGGCATCGCCGTCGCCCTTGGGTCCGGCGGTGACGGTGACGCCCGCGGCGTCCTGCGCGAGCGCGACCACCTCCACGCCGCGCCGGATGTCGGCCCCCTCGGCCACCGCGTAGCGGCGCAGCGCGGCGTCGACGTTGGTCTGCGGGGTGATCAGGACGAACGGGTAGGCCGAGTCGAGCCGGGTCAGGTCGAGGCGGGCCCTGGCGAACAGCGTCACGTCCGGTCCGCGCTGCCCGATCGCGAGCAGCTCGTCGGCCGCGCCGCGCGCGTCGAGGAGCTCTAGGGTCCGGGGCATGACGGCGAACGCGCGGCTAGTCGGGTTCTCGGCGGGCCAGCGCTCCAGCACGGTCACCGACCGCCCGGCGCGGGCCAGGTCGCCCGCGGCGGTCAGGCCGGTGGGGCCCGCGCCCACGACCAGGACGTCGACCTCGGGAACGGTGGTTGTACTCATCGGATCGCTCCTTCCGGTTGCGGGTACCAGCGACGGATGTCGCCGGGGGTGGCTTGCGCGGCGTGGTTGAAGACGAAGCGGCAACCGGGCTGGGTGGTGTGCGCGATGTTGACGATCGACTCGAACAGCAGGGTGTTGGCGGCGACCAGGCGGATCCCGGCGCCGATCAGCACGGCGTCGTAACGCTTGGCGCGCAGCCACGCGGCGGCCTTGTCGGCGCCGGCGGTGCCGAAGTCGATCAGGCAGTTGTCGACCCGGTAGCCCGCCGCGCGCAGGCCTGCGACATTGTCGTCGTTGGCCGCCCGCAGCGCGTCCCGCGACAGGCCCGCGAACTGGGCGAACTCCGGCGACGAGTAGTCGATGACGTCGGGATCCAGCCCGATCTGGATGACGGTCACGGTCATGTCTGGGTCTCCTCGCCGAGCTGGTTCAACAACTGTTGAACTCAACGTAAGCCCGGCCGCTAGCCATGTCAACAGTTGTTGAACTAGAATTTCGGCATGCCCGGTAAGACCCGCGACGGCAAGGTCACCCGCGCGACGATCCTGAGCGCCGCGCGGACCCTGTTCTCCACCCACGGCTTCGAGCGGACCACCATCCGTGCGATCGCGGCCGAGGCCGGCGTCGACCCGGCGCTCGTCATGCACTACTTCGGCAACAAGGCCGACCTGTTCGCCGCGGTCTCGCGGCTCGAGATCACCTTCCCCGACCTCACCGGCGTCGCCCCGGAACGCATCGCCGACATCCTGGTGCCGTTCCTCATCCGGGTATGGGATCCGGGCGGCCCGTTCCTGCCGCTGCTGCGCGCGGCCGCGACCAACCGGGTGGCCGCCGACGCGCTACTGGAGGTGTTCGTCGAAAAAGTCGCCCCGGCGCTGACCACCATCACCCCCGACCGGGCCGCCGAGCGGACCGCGATGGTGGGATCGCAGGTGCTGGGAATCGCCATGGCGCGCAATGTTGTTGGGGTACCCGCGCTGGTCGCGATGGACGACGCGACGCTGACCGAATGGCTGCGCCCGGTGCTGGCGCACTACCTCGCCGGCTCGACCCGCGCCTAGAGTGAATGGCATGCCGCTTACCGGAGAATACGAACCGTCGCCGTTGGATTGGTCTCGCGAGCAAGCTGACAAATACGCCGAGTCGGGGGGCGCCGAGGCCGCCGACATGAAGGGCAAGCCGATCATCCTGCTGACCACGGTCGGCGCCAAGACCGGCAAACTGCGCAAGACGCCGCTGATGCGCGTCGAGCACGACGGCCAGTACGCGGTCGTCGCCTCCTTGGGCGGGGCGCCGAAACATCCGGTCTGGTACTACAACATCAAGAAGAATCCCCGCGTCGAGCTGCAGGACGGCTCGGTGACCCGCGATTACGACGCCCGCGAGGTCTTCGGCGACGAGAAGGCGACCTGGTGGGAGCGCGCCGTGGCGGCCTGGCCCGACTACGCCGAGTACCAGACCAAGACCGACCGTCAGATCCCGGTGTTCGTGCTGACCCCGGTCGACTGAATTCCGGAGTTGGTCGGCCGCCGTGGCACCATTGATCAGTGTCCGCCGAATTGAGCCAGAGTCCGAGCGTCTCGCCGCTGTCCGCGGCTGACATCGACGGCGCGGCCAAGCGGATCGCCGCGGTGGTCACGCCGACCCCGCTGCAGTTCAGCGACCGGTTGTCGGCGATCACCGGCGCGCAGGTCTACCTCAAGCGCGAGGACCTGCAGATCGTGCGCTCCTACAAGCTGCGCGGCGCCTACAACCTGCTGGTCCAGCTGACCGAGGCGGAGCTGGCGGCTGGGGTGGTGTGTTCGTCGGCGGGCAACCACGCGCAGGGCTTCGCCTACGCGTGCCGGATGCTGCAGGTGCACGGCCGCGTCTACGTGCCGGCCAAGACGCCGATGCAGAAGCGCGACCGGATCCGCTACCACGGCGGCGACTTCATCGACCTGATCGTCGGTGGCAGCACCTACGACCTGGCCGCCGAGGCGGCCCTGGCCGACGTGGCGAGCACCGGCGCCACGTTGGTGCCGCCCTATGACGACCTGCGCACCATGGCGGGCCAGGGCACCATCGCCGCCGAACTACTCGATCAGCTCGGCGCCGAGCCGGACCTGGTGGTGGTCCCGGTGGGCGGCGGCGGCTGCATCGCTGGCATCACCACCTACCTCGCCGAGCGGACGCGCAACACCTCGGTGCTGGGCGTCGAGCCGGCCGGCGCCGCGGCGATGATGGCCGCGCTGTCGGCCGGGGAGCCGGTGACGCTGGAAGACGTCGACCAGTTCGTCGACGGCGCCGCGGTGCGGCGGGCCGGTGACCTGACCTACGCCGCGCTGGCGGCCGCCGGCGACATGGTCTCGATCACCGCGGTCGACGAGGGCGCGGTGTGCACCGCGATGCTCGACCTCTACCAGAACGAGGGCATCATCGCCGAGCCGGCGGGCGCGCTGTCGGTCACCGGATTGCTCGACGCCGACATCGAGCCCGGTTCGACGGTGGTGTGCCTGATCTCGGGCGGCAACAACGACGTGTCGCGGTACGGCGAAGTGCTCGAACGCTCGCTGGTGCACCTCGGCCTCAAGCACTACTTCCTGGTGGACTTCCCCCAGGAGCCCGGCGCGCTGCGCCGCTTCCTGGACACCGTGCTCGGACCGAACGACGACATCACCCTGTTCGAGTACGTCAAGCGCAACAACCGGGAGACCGGCGAGGCGCTGGTCGGCATCCAGCTGGGGTCCTCGGCCGACCTGGACGGCCTGCTGGCCCGGATGCGTGCGACCGAGTTGCACGTCGAGACCCTGAAACCGGGCTCGCCGGCCTACCGCTACCTGCTGCTCTAGCGGCCGGGGCCGCGATAGATGCGCCCGCCATATGGACCCGGCACCAGCGGATTCGGCCCGGTCAGCGCCGGATTGGTGGCGTGTCTCGTCCTGCTGGTGTGGGCGGCGATATGGCTCGCTCGGCGCGGGCGCCTGCTAATCGCGTTGTGGGACAAGGTGTCTCACAACGCCGTGATCGGTGAGACGCTGACCTGGCTGCGCGACCGGATCGGCGCCAGGGAACGGGCGCTGGCGCGCCGGTTGCGGGTGAGCGAGGTCGCCGGGCTGGCGTTGGCGCTCGGGCTGCTCGTGGTCGTGGCGCTGGCGGTCGGCTTCACCGAGGTGCTCGACGACGTGCTCGAGGGCGACGGCATCGCCGGATTCGACCAACCGACGACGCGCTGGCTCGCGACTCACCGGGATCTGTGGCTGACCACCGCCCTGAGGGTGGTGACCGGCGCGGGGAGTCCGCTTTTCCTGGCCGCGGTCGCCTTGCCGATCTCGGTGGTCGCCGGTTGGCGGTGCCGGTCGTGGCGGCCCGTGGTGCTGGCACTGGTTGCCGGCGTGGGCATCCCCCTGGTGCTGTTCACGGCGAAGGTCTTGGTGGGCCGGCAACGCCCGGCCCTGCCGTTCGCCCTGGTCGACGCGGACGGCTATTCGTTTCCGTCCGGGCACGCGACCGGCACCGCCGCGAGCATGGTCATCTCCGCGTGGCTGCTGACCCGCTGGCTCGTCCCATGGTGGACCGGGCGGGTGATCGTCTGGGCGATGGCCACCGCCGTGACGTTCGTGGTCGGGTTTTCCCGCGTTTATCTGGGGGTCCACTACGTCAGCGATGTGCTGTCGGGCTGGCTGCTGGGGCTGGCCTGGGCCGGCACCGTCATCCTCGTCGGCTCCTGGTGGGACGACACCCGACGGGCACGCGGCTCAGCGTCGGTCACCTCGTAGGTACGCCGGCACGGCGGTGCCCGGAGTCAGGTCGCCGGCCGGCACGGGCGGCCCGGCCGTCAGGCTCAGCGGCAGCACGCCCGCCCAATGGGGCAGCGACAGGTCCTGCGGATCGTCGGCCGGCGGGCCGCTGCGCACCTTCGCCGACACCTCGACGAGGTCGAGGGCGAGCACCCCGGTCGCGGCGAGCTCGCGCGCATCTGGGGCTCGGCAGTCGGCGGCGCGCCCCGGCGCGATGTGATCCAGCAGGCCGCCCAGCGCCCGCGACTTCTCCGCCGGATCGTCCACCACGCGCGCATCGCCCAGCACCACCACCGAGCGGAAATTCACCGAGTGGTGCATGGCCGAGCGGGCCAGCACCAGACCGTCGACCAGGGTCGCGGTGACGCAGACCGGCAGGCCCGACCCCGCGGCTTCGGCCGCCTTCGCCGCCAGCACCGGGCCGCCGCCGGACGAACCGTGCAGGTAGAGCGTTTCGTCGAGCCGGGCGTGCGTGGTGGGCAAGACTACCGGTCGACCGGCGCTCAGGTAGCCCAGGTGGCAGATCAGCGCCTCGTCCAGGATGGCGTGCACCGTGGGCCGGTCGTAGTGCGCCCGCTCCCGGTAGCGGGTCGGCGTGGTGCGTGCGGTCGGTTGGTATGCGGTGTCCACGGCGTTGCCCTCAGATTTGCTCTAGTACATAATATATTGCGTGCCAGTACAAAACAGCATAACCGGAACCGGCGCGGAGTCCATAGCCGCCAGCGTCGAGGCGGCGATATCGGGCGGCGCTTTGGCGCCCGGCGACGCGCTACCGCCGGTGCGGGAGCTGGCCACCCAGCTCGGCGTCAACGCCAACACCGCCGCCGCCGCCTACCGCCTGCTGCGTCAGCGCGGTGCCGTCGAGACCGCCGGCCGGCGCGGCACCCGCGTGCGCCATCGCCCGGCGACCACCCCGCGCTCGCTGCTCGGGCTGGACGTGCCCGCCGGCGTGCGCGACCTGTCCACCGGAAATCCGCACCCCGCCCTGTTGCCCATCGCGGGCGCGTCGCCGCCCGGCCCGGACGCGAAGCCACCGGTGCTCTACGGCGAACCGGCCGTCTCGGCGGCGCTGGGGGAGTTCGCCCGCCGCGCGCTGTCCGCCGACGGGGTCCCCGCCGACCACCTGGCGGTGACCAGCGGCGCGCTGGATGGCATCGAACGCGCGCTCACCGCGCACCTGCGGCCCGGCGATCGCGTGGCCGTCGAGGATCCGGGCTGGGCCAACCTTCTCGATCTGCTTGCCGCACTGGGTCTTTCGGCAGAACCGGTGCGGGTCGACGACGACGGCCCGCTGCCCGACGATTTGGCCCGCGCGCTGGGTGGCGGGGTGCGCGCGCTGGTGCTCACCAACCGCGCCCAAAACCCCACGGGCGCCGCGTTTTCCGCCGATCGTGCCGCTGCGCTGGGCGCGCTGTTGGCGCGGCGAGCCGACGACCTGCTGGTGGTGGAAGACGACCACTGCGCCGGCATCTCCGGCGCACCGCTGCACACCCTGGCCGGCCGCACCGCGCACTGGGCGTTCGTCCGCTCGGCGTCCAAGGCCTACGGCCCCGACCTGCGGGTGGCCGTGCTTGCCGGCGACCATCGCACCGTCGAGCGGGTGCACGGCCGGTTGCGGCTCGGGCCGGGCTGGGTGAGCCACATCCTGCAGCGGCTGGCCGTCGACTTGTGGTCCGACCCGGCGGCGGCGCAGCTGGTGGCGACCGCCGAGCGGGACTACGCCCAAAGCCGAACCCGCCTTTGCGATGCCCTGGCCGGGCGCGGCGTCGAGGCGCACGGGCGCTCCGGGCTCAACGTGTGGGTGCCGGTTCCCGACGAGGCGGTCGCCGTGTCGCGCCTGCTCGCCGCGGGCTGGGCGGCCGCACCGGGCAGCCGGTTCCGGATGCACACGCCGGCGGGCATCCGCATCACGATCTCCGGGCTGACCGCCGACGAGATCGATCCGCTCGCCGACGCGGTCGCCCGGGCGGTGCGCCCGGCCGGCCGGGCCATCGTGTAGCCGCCGCTCAGGCGCCCTCGTCGTCGTTGGCGCCGGGTCCGGGACCGCTCCACAACAGCTCAATGCCGGGATGCGGCGGCATGTCATGGCGCACGGCGTTCCGGCCCGACGGCGGATTGGGGGCGCGGCGGCTCGGCTTGCGCCGGCAGATGCGTCGCAGTGGGTGACCGAATTCAGATTGACTCATGGCGGCATCATCGGGGGTCAGCCCGCGGCGCCGCCATTCAGTTGTCCACAGCCCGTTCACGTCGAGAGAATCGCGATGAAGAATCTGCGAGGATTCCGGCGGCTTTAGCAACTTCGCCGTACGCGGCCGCCAGGCTCGACAACGTCGAATGAGCGTTGCGGCCACTTGGGTTGGGAACCACCCACAGTTCGGTTGCGTCATATGGCGACGCTTGCTTGCCCGCCTCGGCGCGGCGCTGACCGAAAGCGTCTCGGTATGCGGTGATCCCGAGGACTGCGACGACACGCGGGACGAACTTTTCAACCATCCGGTCCAGTTTCCGCCTGCCGTTGATCAGTTCGGCGGCGGTGAGCTCGTCGGCGCCCGCGGTCGCCCTGTCGACCAGGTTGGTAATACCGATCCCGCGCCGCACCAGGTATTTCCAGTCGCCCGGCGCAAACCCTGACGAGGCGTCGATCAAGTGATCGGTGATGCCGGCGCGGTACAACGCTGGCCAGAACCGATTGCCGCGCGGCGCGAAATGTGCCTGTACGGCAGCGGTTCGCAGGCCGGGATTAATGCCCACGAACAGCAGTCGGACCTGCTCGGAGATCAGGTCGGGCACGGTGCTGCCGTGGAATCGCTTCAGTTCCTCCCGGGTGAAGCGGAGCTCATCCATGGTCGGACGAAGCGCGATCAGCCGGAGCCACCCGTGCTCCGCAATATCGCGAATGAATGCCCAGGCAGCTCGGTGCTGTCGGGATGAACCGCCGGCTCGTCCCAGGCCAGCACCAGCTCACCGGTGACCGGGACGCGCACCTGCTCGGCGCCCAGGTTGCACACGATGCGCAACCGTCCGCGCGCGACGACGATCCAGCCTTGGTCCTCGTCGTAGTCGACGGTCAGGTTCTCCAGCCAGGGGTCGGCGAGGTCGGGATCCTCGCGCCGCAACGCGATCAGGTCGCGGTAGAGGCGGTGCAGCCGGGCGTGCTCGCCGGTGTCGACCTCGGCCCAATCCAGCTTGGAGTCGGCGAACGTCTGCGGGTCCTGCGGGTCGGGAATCTCGTCGGCGTCCCAGCCGTGTTCGGCGAACTCGGCCTTGCGTCCCTCGGCGGTGGCCTTCGCCAGTTCCGGCTCGGGGTGCGAGCTGAAGAACTGGAACGGGGTCGACGCCGCATATTCCTCGCCCATGAAAAGCATGGTGGTGTAAGGAGATCCGAGGACGAGCGCGGCCTTGATCGCCAGCTGGCCGCCGGTCAGGTTCTGCGACGGCCGATCGCCCAGGGCCCGGTTGCCGACCTGATCGTGCGTGCAGGTGTAGGCGACCAGGCGGGTGGCCGGGCTGCCGGATTCCGCGCTGGTGTCCAGCGGCCGGCCGTGCCGGCGACGGCGGAACGACGAATAGGTGGCGGCGTGAAAGAAGCCGTGGCGCAACGTCTGGGCCAGGGTGGCCAGGCTGCCGAAGTCGGCGTAGTAGCCCTGGCGCTCGCCGGAAACCGCGGTGTGGATCGCGTGATGAATGTCGTCGGCCCACTGCCCGGTCAGGCCGTAGCCGCCACGCTCGCGCGGGGTGATCAACCGTGGATCGTTCAGGTCGCTCTCGGCGATCAGCGACAGCGGACGCCCCAATTGCTGGGCCAGCCAATCCGTTTCGGTCGCGAGCTCCTCGAGGATATGGATCGCGGTGGTGTCCACCAGCGCGTGGACGGCGTCCAGGCGCAGGCCGTCGGCATGGAAGTCGCGCATCCAGCGCAGCGCGCAGCCGATGATGTAACGGCGCACCTCGTCGGAGTCGGCGTCGGCGATGTTGATGCCCTCGCCCCACGGGTTACTCGCCGACGACAGGTAGGGCCCATAGCGCGGCAGATAATTGCCCGACGGGCCGAGGTGGTTGAACACCGCGTCGATCAACACCCCCAGCCCCTTGGCGTGGCAGGCGTCGACGAAGCGCACCAGCCCGTCGGGGCCGCCGTAGGGTTCGTGCACGCTGTACCACAGCACGCCGTCGTATCCCCAACCATGCGTGCCGGCAAAGGAATTCACCGGCATCAGCTCGACGAAGTCCACGCCGAGCTCGACCAGGTAGTCCAGCTTGTCGATGGCCGAGTCGAAGGTGCCCGCCTCGGTGAACGTGCCGAGGTGCATCTCGTAGATCACCGCGCCCTCGACCGGGCGGCCCGCCCACGCGGTATCGGTCCACGCCGCGGCGGCCGGATCCCACAACTGCGAGCGGGCGTGCACGCCCTCGGGCTGGCGCGGTGAGCGCGGGTCGGGCAGCACGGTGGGGTCGTCGTCGAGCAGGTAGCCGTAGCGGGCGTCCGGCGCGGTGTCCACGCGCGCATGCCACCAACCGTCGGCCGAGCGCGTCATGGCGTGCGTCTGGCCGTCGACGTCGAGACGAACCAGCGCGGGCTTGGGCGCCCAGACCCGGAAGTCAGTCGTCTGCAATTCAGTCATGGTGGCGCTCCAACAGCACGACGGGCAGGTCGGCGAACAATTGTGCCGCCGAGGTGGGGCCGTCGGCGATCACGCCGGTGAGCGCGTCCTTCCAGGTTCCGTCCGGCAGCGGCACAACCGTATTGCCCCAGCCGCTTTCGGCCAGCCGCACGGTCCAGCGGGTCACCGCCACCACGATGTCCTCGCCGCGGCGAAACGCCAGCACGTGGTCGCTGGCCTCGCCGTTGGCCAGGATCGGGACGTACTCGCCGTGCAGGAAGGTGTCCACGTGCTGGCGGCGCACACGCAGCGCCGTGGTGACGACCCGGATTTTCGGATGTTTCAAGTCCTGCAGGGCGGCGCGCCGGGCCGAGTAGTCCACGGCCCGGCGGTTGTCCGGGTCCACCAGGCTGTCGTCCCACAGCTCGGTGCCCTGGTACACGTCGGGAATCCCGGGCACGGTCAGCGCCAGCAGCTTCTGGGCCAGCGCGTCGCTGGCGGCATGCGGATTGAGTTGGGCGACAAGCTCGGTCAGCTGGCCGGCCACCGGACCGTCGAGCACGCTGTCCAGCCACCGGTGCACCGCGTCCTCGAATTCGGCGTCCGGGTCGTTCCACGAGGTATGCCAGGACGCCTCGCGGATGGCCTTCTCGGCGTAGGCATGCAGTCGCTCGCGCAGCTCGGCGGTGACCTCGCCGCTGACCGGCCATACGCCGAAAATGTTCTGCCACAGGAACTGTCCGGTCGCCGGATCGGGGGAGGGGGCGCGTTTCTCCCAGCGGGTAAGGAACTCGGTCCACAGCGACGGCACCTGCGACAGCACCGAGATCCGGGCCCGCACGTCCTCGCCGCGCTTGGTGTCGTGCGTGGTGAGCGTCGTCATGGTCTGCGGCCACAACCGCGCGCGGGTGGCGGCGCTGTGGTGAAACTCGGCGGCACCGACACCGAAGCGGTGCGGCTCGCCGCCCACCTCGTTCAGCGAGACCAGCCGGGCGTCGCGGTAGAACAGGCAGTCCTCGACGGCCTTGGCGGTGACGGCCCCGCAGAGCTGCTGCAGGCGGGTGGCCGGTTCCCCGCCGCGGGCCAGCGCCGCGGCCAGCACCTGCAGTGCGGGCCCCAATTCCGGTGCGGCCGCTTGGGTTTCGGCCAGCGCGGTAGGCAGCAGCGCGACCAGGCCGGGGTAGTCGCTGCGGTAGACCCCGATGTGGGTGAGCAGCGCGGCCACCGCCTCGGGCAACCGCGGGTGGTCGACGCCGGCCGCGGCCGCGATACTGCGACGCAACCGGCGCAGTTCGCTTGCCAAGGTTTCGGTGGCCGAACGGATCTTGAGGTCCACCAGCATGTCCGGCATCGCCCCGTAGTCCACCCCGGCGGATTCCACCAGCGCGGTCAGCGCGGGGGCGCCGTCCGGATCCACCAGCACACCGCCGATTTCGCGCAACACGTCATAACCGGTGGTGCCGCCGACCGGCAGGGTGGGCTCGAGCGCCTCGTCGACGGCCAGGATCTTCTCGATCACGATCCAGGCTTGCGGGCCGGTCAGTTCGCGCAGCCACGCCAGGTACCCGCACGGATCCGACAGGCCGTCGGGGTGGTCGATGCGGATGCCGTCGACCAGCCCCTCGGTGAACCACCGGCCGACCTCGGCGTGGGTGGCGTCGAAGACCGCGCGGTCCTCCTGGCGCAGCCCGGCCAGCGAGGTGATCGAGAAGAAACGACGGTATCCGCACACGCCGTTGCGCCAGCCGACCAGCCGGTAGTGCTGGCGGTCGTGCAC